>CAZPTM010000098.1:0-6346 GCA_964589665.1 uncultured Limnohabitans sp.
TCTGCGCGTAATGCAGGCGCTTGTGGATGCTGGACATGACCATGGAGCCGCGCTCGAGCAGCGCCAGCGTCGTGCCGACCTGGGCGTACTGGTTTCCGTCGCCAACTTGCATGTCGGCAGTGCTCGACAGGCGTTTTCCGGCGTCCACGAGGAACCCGAGCAGGCCAAACAGCACCTGGCTGGGCTCTTTGTAGGGCAGAGGCAGCAAAGAAGCCGAAATCTCGGCGCCGCCGACGTCAATGTCGCGCCATTCGCCCGGTTGGATGGGCGTGGAGTCGTCTGCAATGCGTGCGCCCTTGGCTTTGAAGCCTGCAGGCAGGTTTGACAGCGTTCCGGCGTCGATCAACTGGCGCAGAGCGCTGGTTGCGCCCTTGGAAAGGCCGCCAACCAGATGCACAAAGCCCAAACCGTACGCGCCAGGGCCTTCCACGAGCACGTAATGCACGAAGTAGTTCTTGCGCTCCTTGAGTTTGCTGTTTTCGCGCCAGTTTCTGCGAATTCCGACCACCTGCAGCGTGTCTTCGGCCAGCGTGACGACGTAGGGGAGCTTGATTCCGGTGGGTTCACCGCCTGAATCGCGATCTTCGAAGCCCTGGATGTCCAAATCGACCATCATTTCGAGCAAAAACACCTCGCCGACGTCGTCGGTGGGCTGCACGCCGACCGTTTTGTCCACAGCCGCCTGAATTTGGCTCGGATCGGCGGGCGCGGCCATGCTTTGGGGGTTCACATCGAGGTATTCCCCGGCCACAACGCGCTTGCGGTAGTCGTTGGAGTCCATGGCAATGCGGTGCGTGATGCGTGCGCACTGGCTCATGACGCTGGAGCCGTTGTATGGGATGTACACATCGTCGGCCAAACACAGTTTGGAGACCATTCGGCCGAGCTGGTAGTCGTAGTAGACCTTTTTGAACGTCGAACCGCCGTATCCGGTGTAGAAAAGTAGCTGGTCGAACTCCGGCGTGTACTCCTCCATCACCGTGGTGATCTGGTAGTTCATGAAATCCTGCACGCGAGTGGACTGCTGGTACTTATCCACAGTCTCTTTGCCCACAATTTGGGTGCGCACAGGGCCCCCAGCAGGCAAAAGCTCCTTGAAAGCCTGCGCCTGGAACTGCACGATGGCCTCGGTGAGCATCGGATGGGCCACGCCGGAGGCCCCACGGAAGGGTTTGGTGCGCTCTTCGAGCTTCAGGCCCAGCAGATCAAGGCCCTTGGCGTACATCTGCTCCCAGTCCGAGCGTGAACTCTTGTCTGCCTCGAACAATGCGGACACGTCGCGGGCGATTCTGCCCAGTTCATCGGGGTCGATGACCTCTGCAAGGTTGGCGTAGAAGTCCACTTCCTGCGCCGCATCGGCCCCAATCTCAACCGTCGCACCTCCATCCTCGTCGATCACGACTTCGATGTCCGGTTCGGGGATGCCCGCTGCGATGATCACGTCCATCGCAGGGGCTTGGTTGAGTGCTTTGTCGATTGGCATGTTTTGTCCTTGTTCAAACGCTTACTGGGCCCCAAACTGTCGCAGGAGACGTTACCTTGGAGGCCTCAAGGCCTCGAGCGGGACTCCAAAATAGATCGGAGCCAAGACGTCTTCGCTCAAGAACTCCTTCTGCCCAGTGTCTTGAAGCAGTTTTTTGATGCCAGGTGGCACGCTGTTTGGACGTAGATTATTCAACAAATCAACTATCTGCGGCGCATATTTTTCAGGAGTGGCATTTGCTGTCAGCGGGCCGTTGCCCGTGAGCTGTGCAATGGTGTTTTTCTTGTTGTCCGGCACCCCTGGCTTGGCGGTCAGGTACTCGACGGTGACATGCGGAATGTTGTTCTTGTCATAAAGCGCGTAAATCTCCGCTTCGCCCTTGTCCAACGCAGCGCGGCCCTTGTTCAAGCTGCCGTAGGTGGTTGAACGGGCATAGCTGGCCACCGAGTTGTCCATGCCTGCAGCGATGGAACGGACCCCTTCCGGATTGACAACCTTGACCCACCGGAAGTCGTTGCTTGTGGGCAAGTAGTCACGCATGCCATAAGTCATCACGGGCGCCGGGGGAATCCTTCCAGCCTGGATCATCCCCTTCACCTTCGGAATGGCCGCCTCATACTTGTCCACTTCCTGCGTGCTGGCGTAGGCCTTCTTGAGGAAATCGGCAAAGCCCATCTGGTTCAGCTCCTCTGGGGGCATTTGTCGCGCCAGATTGAGCATCTTTTCCGTGTCCATGCCAAGCAGGCTGATCCTGGTGCGATCAATGTCCTGGATCGGCTGTCCTTTTTCGATTGCCGTTTCTACCTCAGGGAAGAAATACCCTGGGGGAGTGGGCTCGCCGATGCCCGGGCCCGGGACGCCAGGAGTAACCATGGCCTCGGTGGCGGGCGTCCCATACAGGGTGGGGTACCGCGCAATGTCCGTGTCCGTGGCGTTTTTCGACTGGACAAACAATGTCCTCGCGATGCGTGGCTCAAGGACCGTGGAGAACAGTGTCGGGTTCGCACGGAGCTTTTCACGCACCTGGGAAGCTGCTTCGGCCACCCCGTTGGGCCCTTGCCCCGGTTTCTTGCCCGCGTATGCCAGCAACTGTGCGTCTGGAATCTTGTCCAGGTTGGCCTGCATGTTGGCCATGATCTGGGCAACCGGCACGCCTTGCACCTCGTCCGTGCCCTGGCGCCGGGGGACCACGGAGCGGATGCCGATCATTTCGTCGTAGGCCTTCTCCAGCAGGCGAAGGGCCTGCAGGTCCCCCTGCGCCGCGCTCTTTTGCAGGGTGCGTGGGAAGACGTCGCCCAGTGGGGCCTCATCATCGAACTTCATCGCACCGGACAGGATGTCAGCACGCAAAGGGTCCTGGATGCTGCCCGCCTGCTTGGTGTAGAAGTCCTTGGCCTTCTGGTTGAAGAGCGTCGTCAGCGCTTCACGCTGTACAGGGTCCTCGATCTCCCTGACCTTCTTGAGCACAGGGTCGAGCGCCTTGTCCAGGTTGGACAGGATGCCGCCTTCAATGCGCGAGGTCGGGAAGTATCCGCCAGGGGCGCGGGACACGTACGACGCGCCAGGCACAGTGAGCTGCCGGTTGTACTGCTGGAAGTCCTTGGCCGCCTCGGTGGCGGCCTGGCCGACCTTCTGCGCACCACGGACCCCGGCACGCGTGACGCCAGCCGGGTTGACCAGGTTGGACATCATCTCGCCAGCGGTGAAAAAGCCCCGCTGCGTCGGGTCGGCAGGAGGCTCAGGGCGAACGCCCGCGCTGGTCATCTTCTCCTTGATCCAGTCGCTGCCCATGACAGGCTGCTCGACGTTGTAGCCCAGCGGGCGCATCAGCAGCGTGGCAATGTCCACAGGTGCGCCTGCGATGTCGTAGGGCAACTCGGTCACGCCCTTGGCCATGCTGGTCAGGGCCTCGCCGGAGTTGATGGCATCGCTGATCGGGCCGCGCTTTCGTCCCTTGCCCGACTTGGGCGTGACGAAGGCAGGGCGGCTGGCCGCCTCACGCTCGGCGTCACTGATTTCCCCTTCCTTGGGCGAGCCGTCTGCGCGATGCACGGCCCCGCCATGGGCGTACTCGGGCGGAGGCGTCATGCCCTGGCGCTCGCGCTCTTGCATCTGCTCGCGGCTCATGATCCAGGGCTTGCCAGGGGACTGCTTGGTCTGGGCCTGCAGGGCCATCTGACGCACCAGCTCTTCCAACTCGGCCTGGCTCTTGGTCCGCGCTGCAAGCTCCGCGCCCAGGCGGTTGTTGTGCACGTCCATCTCGTAGTCGCTGCGCGGCTTGCCGATGCCCAGCATGCTGAAGAACGACTCAGGGTTGCTGGTGCGCTCGTGCACCTTGCCCAGGAACTCGGCCACGCCTGGGCTGGTCTTGCGTGCGACCATTGCAGCGGCCAACATGTGGCGTGCTGCATCGCGGGAGTCGTCCTGGCCCATCTGGCCAGGGAACATGCGCTCGGCTGCCCGGGTGGCGTAGCTGCTCACGCCGAAGAGGCTGGGCGTGCTCTCTTCGGCTTCAGCTTTTTTTGCTTCACCGCCTTTGGCAAAGCGCTTCTTGGCCAAGCTCGCCTTGGTCAAGGTGGCGCCCTCCAGGGTGGGGGCGCCGAAGGTGTCGGCCGACAGACCTCGGGCCTTGTTCTTCGCGGCGTTGATCTTGAGTTGGTACTGCCGTGCCAGCTCTTCGAGCTGCGCTTTGGCCGAGTCCGTGTCCCGGACCTTGGGCGCCTTGCCACCCATCTCGCCCTGGGCAAGCGACTCGTAGTCCATGGACATGCTCTTGTCCGCCTTGGCCCCGCCGCCCGAGGACGGGCGAACGCGCTTGATGCTCTGCTGGACAGGGCTGCCCTGACGGGCGTTGAACAAGGCCTGCATGTACTGCTGGGCCGTGCCCACCGGGTCGGTGTTGATGGTCTCCTCTGGTGCCTCGTCAGACAAGGTTTCAGAGTTCTGCGCCAGCAGGGCTGCGACGTCCACGCCGCCGCCCTTGGCAAAGCCAACAGCGGGCGTGGCAGGGGCAAAAATGCGATTGCCCAGGCGATCGGTCATCATGCCCATGTTCTGCGGACCGCCGATCATGCCAGGGGCCAGGTTGGAGTTGTACAGCAGCGCCTCGGTTGGCGACGGGCCCTGGTACTGGGCGAGCGGGTTGTAGGGCGTGCGGATGGTGCCGGGCAGCATGCCAGGCTGGGCCGTGGGCCGTGGGCCGCCGAACGTGGGCACGGCAGGGGTGGGCATGGGCGTCACGGGGATGCCTCCAATGCCCGGGGCGACAGGCGCGGGGGGCTGCACAGGCGTTGCCGGGGGCACCACGGGGATGGTCGGCGTGGTGGGCGTGGTGGGCTCCGCAGGGGTGGAGCCCTGCTCCTTCTGCAACTGGCGGTATATCCGCTGGAAGGGCGAGCGGCTTTGCCGCAGGTAGTCCGCTGGCATCTCCGGCACTTGCTGGGACGCCGAGATTCGCGGGGCGGCCTGGGCAGGGGCGGGCGCAGGAGCAGGGGTCACTTCCGTCCGGCTGAGTGCACGCAGGATGCCCTCGGGCATGTTGGGCCGGTAGTCCATCTGCTGCATCATTTGCGCAGCCGACGGCGTGCTGCCAATCGTCGGGACGGCAACGGCCACGTTGGGGATGGGTTTCGTCGCTGCAGGGGCGGGCGCTGCAGGGGTGGTCGCGGCGGCCGGTGGCTCCTCTTTAATGACGCCCCACGGGTCGTTGGGCTTGATCCCGCGTACCACGGCGCTCAAAATCTCCTTGAACTCAGGCAGACCGGTGGCCGGGTTGATGGTGCCCGCGCCGCCCATCTTCTTGAGCATGGCCATAGACTCAGGCGAGAGGTAGGCCAGAAGCTCATCGCCCCCGCGCCCGGCTTTTGCCACACGGTCCACGGCTTCAAAGACCTGGTCCTTGGACATCTGCCCGTTGCGCATGACGTCCCCCACCATGCTCCGGATGGCCATGTTGTCCTGGGGCGCGGACAGGTCGTCCATCATCTTTCGGGCCTGGCCCTGGTCGTCTTTTTCCACAGAGCCTCCTTCGGCCATGAACCGGTTTGCCACGGACATCGAGCCAAAATTAAACCGGTCCGGGTTGCTCACCACGTCAATCGCCGCAGCGCGATTTTCCGCGTCGCTCCTCGCCCGCGCAGCCGCCTCTTTCTGATACTGGGCAACTTCCTCTTCCTTGAACGGCAAGGCTGGCGCGGCCATGGTGAACTCGCTGGCCAAGGTCGGCTTGGCCATGGTGAACTCACTGGCCAGCGTCGGAGCGGTGGGGTTGCCGCCCGCGTTGTACGCCTGCTCGTAGGCACGGTACTGCGCCATGTAGGGCTCGTACACATCCGTGTTGTACTTCTGGGCAGCCGCGTTGTACGCATCGACCTGGCTCTTGTACGGGTTGTAGACCTCGTTTTGCCACTTGGTCAGCGCTTCGTTGTACGCCAGGCGCTGCTGCTCAAACGCATCAAGTTCCTTTTTCCGCGCATCAAGGAACTCCTTGTCCCCGGCACGCAAGAACGTCCTCTGGGCAGGATTGGCAATCCCGCCAAAAGCGAACCCCTGGACGGGCTGCGCCGTGTTCAAGTCCACTGGTGCAGACACTTCGTCTGACCCGCTGCGGTAGGGCGTGAATCTGTCTTGCATATTTCCCCAGTCGGGTCAAGAGTTCACGCCATTTTATTCCTCAATAGTACTCGGGGACAAGGCCTTCCTGCCCCGCCGACTCCTCCGGCGCGTCCGTGTGCAAGCTCACAAAATTGCCCTGCCGGAACCGCATGAGCGCCATGGTCGTCACATCCACCAGGTCGTCGTTGTCGCCATTGGGAAAGGCCGCGCATTCCTCGACAAGCTCCTCGGCCCAGTCCGTGTCCGGAG
>CAZPTM010000099.1:0-6332 GCA_964589665.1 uncultured Limnohabitans sp.
TCAGGGGTGCCAAAGCCAGCACCGCGTTTGATGTAGTCTTGAATTTCGTTGGTGATGTGGGGAATGACTTGAACGGTTTTGCCCAAGTAGTCACCCCGGCGCTCTTTCTCAAGCACGCTTTTGTAGATTTGCCCCGTGGTGAAGTTGTTGGCCTTCTTCATCCGGGTGTTGATGAAGCGCTCGTAGTGGCCCAGGTCCAGGTCGGTCTCGGCGCCGTCATCGGTCACGAACACTTCGCCGTGCTGGAACGGGCTCATGGTGCCGGGGTCGACGTTGAGGTAGGGGTCGAGCTTGATGAGGGTGACTTTGAGGCCGCGCGATTCGAGGATCGCGGCCAAGGATGCGGAAGCGATGCCCTTGCCCAGGGAAGACACCACGCCGCCAGTGACGAAGACGAATTTGGTCATGTCCAGAACGGGAGTCTTGCGCTCCCGGTAGGTGGAAATCGTGATTATAGACAGTCAGGTCTGCTACATTCCCACGCATGAGCACATTGGCTGGAAAACACATTGTTTTGGGCTTGTCGGGCGGGATTGCGGCGTACAAATCGGCCGAACTGTGCCGCGCCCTGGTCAAGGCCGGGGTGACGGTACAGGTGGTGATGACCGAGGCGGCCGAGCATTTCATGACTGCCGTGACCCTGCAGGCCTTGTCGGGCCGACCGGTCTACACCTCGCAATGGGATGCCCGAGAGGGCAACAACATGGCCCACATCAACCTCAGCCGCGAGGCCGACGCCATTGTGGTGGCCCCGGCCAGTGCCGATTTCATGGCCAAGCTGCTGCACGGCGGGGCCGACGAGTTGCTTAGCCTGATGTGCCTGGCGCGACCCATTGACCAGGTTCCCTTGATCGTGGCGCCGGCCATGAACCGCGAAATGTGGGCCAATCCGGCCACGCAACGTAATGTCGCGCAGCTCAAGGCCGATGGCATCCATGTGCTGGATGTCGGCCAAGGCGACCAGGCGTGTGGTGAGACGGGCGATGGCCGCATGCTCGAAGCTGACGAAATTCTGGAAGAGCTGGAGGCGTTTTTCACGCCAAAGGCCTTGTTGGGCCAGCACGTGCTGGTCACGGCGGGGCCGACTTACGAAGCCATTGACCCGGTGCGCGGCATCACCAATTTGTCTAGCGGCAAGATGGGTTTTTCGATTGCCCGTGCAGCCCGTATGGCCGGGGCACACGTCACGTTGGTGGCGGGCCCGGTGAGTTTGCCCACCCCGCGAGGCGTGCGCCGCGTGGATGTTCGTTCGGCGCGCGATATGCAGCAGGCGGTGGAGCAGCATGCCGGTGCTGCCCAGGTGTTTATTTCGACAGCAGCGGTGGCGGACTGGCGTCCAGCCACTTCGGCCGATCAAAAAATCAAGAAAGACGGCTCGGGCCAGACGCCCCAGCTGGGCTTTGTGGAGAACCCGGACATTCTGGCCACGGTGGCGAAATCGTCGCGTGCGCTGACGGGGGAATTGTTTTGCGTCGGCTTTGCCGCAGAAAGCCACGACCTGTTGGCGCATGCCACCGCCAAACGCGAGCGCAAAGGCGTTCCCTTGCTGGTGGGCAATATTGGCCCGGCCACGTTTGGCCAGGACGACAACGCCTTGCTCTTGGTGGATGCGCAAGGCGCTCGCGAATTGCCGCATGCCAGCAAACAGGTGCTGGCCACTCAACTCATTGAAGACATTGCCCGCCGACTGGGCGCGCTGAAAGCCTGAGAAACATGGAACTCGACGTCAAGATTCTGGATGCGCGCATGCGCGACCAATTGCCCCATTACGCCACGCCAGGCAGCGCCGGGCTGGACCTGCGCGCTTGTCTGGATGCGCCTTTGACGCTGGCCCCCAACGCCTGGCAGCTGGTGCCCACGGGCATTGCCATTCACCTCAAGGACGCTGGTTACGCCGCCATGCTGCTGCCACGCTCAGGCCTGGGCCACAAGCATGGCATTGTGCTGGGTAACTTGGTGGGCCTGATTGACAGTGACTACCAGGGCCAGCTGATGGTGAGCTGCTGGAACCGCAGCGATGTGAGCTTCACCATTGATCCGATGGAGCGTATAGCGCAAATGGTGATCGTGCCTGTGGTGCAAGCACGTTTCAATGTAGTGGAAGACTTTGGCGATGCGACCGAACGTGGTGCTGGCGGTTACGGCTCTACCGGCAAGCAGTAAGTTCAGTGCAGAGTGTGACCGTCTGAGGACGACTCTTCACCCACCTCAATTTTGAAGAAGCCCGTGCCGCAAGTGCCGCGGCCAACTTCGTCAACTGTGGCTTCGCGCACGGTGGCTACTTTGACGCGCAGGCGCAGGGCAATGCCGGCCAGCGGGTGGTTGCCATCCAACACCACGTGGTCGGGGTAGAGCTGGGCAATGGTGTAGAGCACGTTGCGTGGGGCGTCGGGGTTGCAGCCTTGGGGCAGGGCGGTGCCTTCGATGGTCAGGCCTTCTTCGACTTCGGCGGGGAACAGCGAGCGCGGTTCCAGAAAGATGAGTTGGTCGTTGAAGTCGCCAAAGGCGTCTTCGGGTTCCAGGTGCAAGTCGAGTTTGGCGCCTGCTGCATGGCCCTGCAGCGCTTCTTCGATTTTGGGCAGCAGGTCGGCGCCGCCGACCAAAAACTCCACGGGTTCGTCGAGGACGTCCAGGGTCTCGCCCAAGGTGTCCATCAGGGTCCAGGTCAGTGCGACCACGCAAGGTGATTTGATTTCCATACGACAATTGTCGCAGTTTGTCTTGCCTCTGAAAGCGCACCTATGGATATCCAGCAGCCGTTGATCATGCTGGGCGGTCTCTCGCCCGAGCGTTTCATGAAAATCTATTGGCACAAAAAGCCGTTGTTGATCCGTCAGGCTATTCCCGGTTTTCAGGCCTTTTTGAACCGCAAGGATCTGGTGGAGATGGCAGGCCGCGACGATGTGGAGTCGCGCCTGATCGTGCATGGTGCCAAGGGCTGGAGTCTTAAACACGGCCCCTTGGCGCGCCGCAGCTTGCCACCGTTTACCCAGAAGCAGTGGACGTTTCTGGTGCAGGGCGTGGATTTGCACGACGACCGTGCGCACGATTTGCTGCAGCAGTTTCGTTTTGTGCCCGACGCACGGCTCGATGATTTGATGATCAGCTACGCCACCGATGGCGGTGGCGTCGGTCCGCACTTTGACAGCTATGACGTGTTCTTGCTGCAGGCGCATGGCAAGCGTCGTTGGCGCATTGGGCGCCAGAAGGACTTGAGCTTGCAAGAGGGCGTGCCGCTCAAGATTCTGGACAACTTTGTGCCGGAAGAAGAGTTCGTGCTTGAGCCTGGCGACATGCTGTACCTGCCACCCAAATGGGCCCACGACGGCATTGCCGAGGGCGAGTGCATGACCTGGTCGATTGGTTTTCGTTCGCCCAACGAAGCCGAGTTGGCCGCCGAGCTGGTGTCCGGCCTTGCTCAGGAAGCGGTCGATCTGGTGGGCGAGGCTATGTACCGCGATCCTAAACAAGCTGCAGTCACGCAGCCGGCGGCCATGCCGGCTCAGCTGCAGGACTTTGCGGCGCAGGCTGTTCGCAAGCTGGTCGATCAGCCGCAATGGCTGCAAACCCTGCTTGGCGAGTACATGACCCAGGCTAAAACAGGCGTGTGGTTTGATGGCGAAGGCTTTGATGTCAGTCAGGGCGTGGCCCTCGACCGTCGCACCCGCATGATGTACGACACGCGCCAGATCTACATCAATGGTGACAGTTTCCGGGTTGGCGGCACTGATGGACGATTGCTTCGTCAGCTTGCAGACATGCGTCAATTGGGTGCTGACAAGGTTTCCAAACTCAGTGTGGATGCCCAGGCTGCCTTGCAGGATTGGGCCGATAACGGATGGCTCAAAACCTTGTAAATGTGTAGACGTAAATTTCTGTAACCAAAGTCTTTGAATTGGCTACGGGTTTGCCCTTAATGTCGCTAGAATCGCGCCTGAATACGTTGCACAACAACGCAGCGTGCTCAGACCGGGGCGCAAGTCCCGGGCAATTTCCGGAAGTTGTTTATATCCTTTCAAGGACATCAAAATGAAAAAATCTCTCGTTCTGGCTACCCTGATCGCTGCTGCTGCTTTGGCCGCTTGTGGCAAAAAAGAAGAAGCTGCTGCTCCTGCCGCTCCGGCACCTGCTGCTGCTCCTGCTGACGCCGCTGCTACCCCTGCTGCTGCTGCTCCTGCCGCCGCTGACGCTGCTGCTCCCGCCGCAGCTCCTGCAGCTCCCGCTGCAGCCGAAGGCGAGAAGAAGTAATTCTTCGCGCTTGAAAGCCAGTGCTTTGCACTGGTACTTCAGCAAAGAAAAAGCCCGCCAATTGGCGGGCTTTTTCTTTTGGGGGCTAAGCGCTGAATATCAGCGAATTTCAGGGGCCAGGATCTGAAGGATCTTGCTGGCGTTATCAGCAGACTCGGGCTGTCCTTTGTCATTTTGCACTTGCACCACGCTCCCCGTACCTTGTGCAGACACGGCAATGCGGTACTTGTTGAGCACCGGGCCATCAGACTTTTTGGCACCGAACAGGCGGGCGAAGAAGCCTGGTTGTTCCTGGCCAGTACCCGAGACATAACGCACGTAGTAGATGCCTTGCTGGCGGTCTCGGTCTTCAACGGTAAAGCCCGTGCGATCCAGGGCGACACCGACACGGCGCCATGTGCGCTCGAGATCGTCGCCCAGCGCAATAACAGGTTGTCCTTGAGCGGTGCTCACTTGAGCGCCACTGGGGGCCACAGCAGCAGCACCTGAAGTGGCTGCTTTGGCTTGCTCGGGTGTGGCACCCAGCTGAACCATCATGCGGCGCAGGAATTCGATTTCGAGTTCCGGGTCAGTGGGGCCCGGCATCCAGATGGTGCGTTCTTTTTGCTGGTCAGCATATTCTTCAACCATGCGGCGGTGGGTGACGTAAATCTCAACGCCCTTGGCTGTGCGCTCCACACGGGTGCGGAAACGGTCGCGCTCGCCAGTGGAGTACAGTGAGTCCAGCACTTTACCCAAGGTCTTGCGGATAAAGTCCTGGGGCAGCTTGGCACGGTTTTCTGCCCAGTCGGTTTCCATGATGCCCAATTCGGCCGAATCGGTGGTCAACACAAAGCCGTTATCCGCCCAGAACTTGCGCAGCGGCTCCCACAGTTTGTCAGCCGTGCGGCCCACCACGAGGTAGCGTTGCTGGCCGTTGCGCTGCATGCTGACATCGCCCATGGTGTTGGTCGCCGTGCCTGCGTCTTTGACTTGCGAGGCAGCGTTCATGAAGCCCGAAGCCGTGGCAGATGTGCTTTGCAGCACATAGCGTGAATCTTTGCTCAATTGGGTCAGATCCGGTGGCACTTCGAGCGTACTGGCTGGCTTGGCACTCTTGTAGTCGACCTTGCCTTCTTGAAGCACCGAACAGGCACCCAGAGCACCTGTCAGGGTCAGGGCCAGAACCAGGCGAGGGGTAGAAGATGCGTTCATGCGTGAGTGTTCCTCAGGGGTTCAGATCAGGCCAGCGGCCTTGAGTGCGGCTTCCACCACGGGGCGCTGGCCTTCGGACAGTTCGGTCAGGGGCAGGCGAATGCCGTTGCCGCACAGGCCCATGCGGGCTGCCGCCCACTTGACGGGGATGGGATTGGCTTCAACGAACAGGGCTTTGTGCACGGGCATCAGTTCAAACTGCAGCTTCATGGCGGTGGCAATGTCGCCACGCGCAGCGGCTTCGCACAGTTCGTGCATTTTGCGTGGAGCGATGTTGGCGGTCACGCTGATGTTGCCGGCGCCGCCCATCAAAATGAGGGCCACAGCAGTAGGGTCATCGCCAGAGAAGATGGCAAAGCTCCTGGGCAGGTCGCGAATCAACCATTGTGCGCGTTCGAGGTTGCCCGTGGCTTCCTTGATGCCGATGATGCCTGGCACCTTGGCCAGGCGCACCACGGTGTCGTGCTGCAGGTCGGCAACGGTGCGGCCAGGCACGTTGTACAAAATGACCGGCAGTTTGGGTGTGGCCTCGGCAATGGCCTTGAAGTGCTGGAACAGGCCTTCTTGCGTTGGCTTGTTGTAGTAAGGCACGACTTGCAGCTGGGCGTCAGCGCCGATGGATTCGGCGTACTTGGCCAGGGCAATGGCTTCGGAGGTGGAGTTGGCGCCACAGCCAGCAATGATGGGAATGCGTTTGGCGGCTTGCTCGACGGAGACGCGCAGGATCTCGCGGTGTTCTTCGACATTGACAGTGGGCGATTCGCCCGAGGTACCAACGATCACCAGGGCGTCGGTGCCTTCCGCTACATGCCAGTCAATGAGTTTTCGCAGGGCAGCGTAGTCCACGCTGCCGTTGTCTTGCATGGGGGTGATCAGGGCAGGAATGCTGC
>CAZPTM010000100.1:0-6269 GCA_964589665.1 uncultured Limnohabitans sp.
CCGGTCATCAAGTCGGCAAAGGCAATCCACGTGGGCGTGGTGCTTTCGCTTTCGGCTTCCATCTCCAGCATCAGGCAGCCCCCTCGGTTTGGCGCTGTTGCAGGGCTTCGAGCACGTCTTTTTGGCTGCTGATGCTCAGGTCGATCAGTTCACGCGCCTGGGCCACGTAGTAGGCCAGCTGCTCATCGCTGCGCTGCATGGATTGGGCAATGGCCGCTTCGATGCGTTGCAGGTTGCTGGCCAGCTTGTCGCTGTTGTCGTTGAAGGCACGAACAGCAAAGGCAAAAGTCTCGCCCAGGCTAGCTACATCAACAGCACTGGCTGTGACCTGTGCTGCAACGGCATCCAGCTTCTCACTTTCCCGAGCCACGTGGGCCAGGAAGCTGTCGCTGCTTTGCGTCAAAACAGAGTGGAAATCACTGCTGGTCTGGGTCAGGGTGGATTGACTGGATGTCACCAGCGCATCGATCACGCCACGCTGTTCGGTAGATGCATGGTTGATGGCGTCCAACAATGTGCTCAGGGTTTCCAGAATACGTGTGCGCTCTTCCAGCAAAGCGTTGTCGCGTGCAACGCTGACCGAGATTTCCTGGCGCAACTGACCAATAACTTCTGCTGCGGCTTTAGGTGCCTCGGATGCGGTTTCAATCAGTCGGGTGATCGGCGCTTCCAGAGCCGTGCCCAAGGTGCTCAGATGTTGCGTGACCGTGGTTTCGAGCGTAGCCAGCCGCGCTATAGCTGCTTCGCCGCGCTGGTCCTCCTGCTCGCGCAGGGCAGCGAGTTCTGCACGCAGCAGCTTGGCCAGTTCCTCGGCGCGCAGGTTGTGCTCGATGGCTGCTTGCGCTTCGGCCTTAATGCGAGCTTGCACCAGGGCTTCGCTGCTGGCCAACAGGCGGGTGATTTCGGCCACGGTCTGTGTGCTGTGGGTTTGCAGACCGCTGGAGATTTCACTGAGGGAGGCTTTCCATCCATCCAAGCGTGCCTGATCGGCTTGGATTTGCAGGGTTTGCTGTTCGCTCCATGTGTCGCGCAAGGCCGCAATAAGGTCTTGCGATCGGGTGTCGAAGCTCTGGTTGAGGTTCTCCAGCTGCTCGCGGGTGCTTGTCACCATCCGTTCGTGCTGACTTTGTGCCTGCTGAGCCATGTCGGCCAGGGTGGACTGTACGATGGGACGGATGCTGTCGCTGGCCACTTGCATGCTCTGGCTTAGGCTGCTGCGCAGGCTTTGGTCCACCGACTGTGCCAACTCGGTGTAGCTTGTTTTAACGTCGTTGTGAAAGCTATCTTGCTGCATGCGCAGACTGTCGCCCAGTTGCTGGCTGTGCTGCACCATGCGATCCATCAGGGTGTTCAATTGTTCTACGACTTGCGGCAAGGCTTGAGATTGCTGCTGCAGTGCTTTGTAGGTTTCCTGACGCTGGTGAATCAGTGAAAAGGTGCGCAGCTGTTGACCCATCAATCGGTCTAACTGGTGGGCAGCACCCGCGCGTTCGCGACGCGCCAGGCTGGACATCAACCCCAGCATGGCCGAGGTTGCTACGCCTGCGACCGAAGTGCCAAAAGCCAGGCCCAAACCTTTGATGGGCTCTGAAAACGCAGCGCGCATGCCCTGAACGCTGGAGGCGCCTTCCAGTGCAAACACCGCACCATTGAGCGTGACCACCATGCCCAGGAATGTGCCCAGCATGCCCAGCATGACCAGCAGACCCACCAGGTAGGGCGTGAAGGCCGGGCCGGGCAGGGCAACACGCTCGCCTTCCACACGCTGGCGCACAGCGTTTTGCAAACTGTCCGGAATGCTTTGCAGCCAGGTGTGCAGGTCCTGCACGGTGTCTGTTGTTTGTTCCAGGGCTTGTACCAACTGAGCTGTTCGCTGACGGTAGCGGTGCAACTCCATCGCACCATAGCCATAGACGGCTGCCACCATCAAGGTCATCACAAGCACCAGCGGGTTGGTGGTGGCCACGGCTGCAGCCACCCACAGCACGGCCAGTGCACCCAGGGCAAAAGCGAGGGTAAAAGCGTGTTTCTTCATGGGGTCGGTTTCTTGTTGTTGTGGGTGAGGGCGTCAATCAAGCCCTGCACCGGTTGCAGGCGAATGGCCAGCTCATGCAGCAGTGAAGTTTGCATGGCCTGGCACAGATCGGGCAGCCATGTGTCAGTGCTTGGCTGCTCGGTGTCGTGCTCGTGGGCTTCCTGGCTGGCCTTGATGTGCTTTTTCAGGAGATGGTTAAAGCGTTTTTCAAAATGCGTGTTCAGACGGTTCAACAGGCGTGTCTGCCGATCGCCCAGCATGGCGTCCATGGCCGCGTCCAGCAAACCCAACTGTTGCCAGCGGGTGTCGCCTTTGCCCAGCATGCCGCGAAGCTGTGCGCGCAGCTTGGCAATGACGCTGTCCATCTGCCGCTGGTGTGTTCCCAGGTAGCGGCGAAAGGGCTCAAACGCTGTTTTTGGGTCAATGGGCAACAGGAGTTCTGGGGCCGGTGTTTCAATGCGCGCCAGGCCCAAGGCTGGGGGAACCCCTTGCGTGATGCTGCGCTCCAAGGCCAGGCGCACCTCGTCAAAGCGAGCGTGCAGTACCTGCGCGTTGACGCGGATGCTGGCCGCTTGTGCGGGTGCCTGGTTCATGAGTTCGGTCTGGTCCAGGAGTCCCTGCAGTGCAATCGCGTGGCGAAAGTCAAGCCAATCGCTCAGTTTTTGTCCGACCTCGACAGGTTCGCGCGTGTTCATCACAAAGCCTTGCTGTCCTAAAAAGTGCAGCAATGGGGTGTCGTGGAGGCTGGCGCGTGAGGTGGCTCGCGTCATAAAGTGCAGTCTGGGCGGGGCAAGGAACAGGGGCCCTTATTTTACCCGCGGGGGTGCGCTCAGCTTGATGCTTTGGTACGCTTTTGCGTGGGTTTGGCCAGCGTTTTGCTGCCCTGGTCGCACCAGGCGGAAACCGCACATTGTGCGCACTGCGGGCTGCGCGCCTTGCACACATAGCGGCCCAGCAAAATCAGCCAGTGGTGGGCGTGCACGCGGTAGGCTTCAGGAATGCGTTTGAGCAGTTTGAGTTCCACTGCCAACGGCGTTTTTCCGGGGGCCAGGCCGGTCCGGTTGCTGACCCGGAAAATGTGCGTATCCACTGCCATGGTGGGTTCGCCAAACGCCACGTTGAGCACCACATTGGCCGTTTTGCGGCCCACACCGGGCAGGGTTTCCAGCGCTTCGCGGGTGCGGGGCACTTCCCCTCCATACTGCTCCACCAGAATGCGGCAGGTTTGCATCAGGTGTTTGGCCTTGCTGCGGTACAAGCCAATGGTCTGGATGTAGCTTTCCAGCCCCGCCTGACCGAGGTGCAGAATTTTCTGGGGCGTGTTGGCCACCGGGAACAGCTTGCGCGTGGCCTTGTTGACACCCACATCGGTGGCTTGGGCCGAGAGCAACACAGCGGTCAGCAACTCGAACACGCTCGTATACTCCAATTCGGTTTTGGGCTCGGGATTGGCTGCCTGCAAGGTGGCAAAGAACGGCTCGATGAATTCTTTTTTCATGCTCAGATTGTCAACCATGGCCATCCCTTTTGCTTCACGCCTCAACAACGTCGAAACCTCAGCCATCCGCGAACTGTTCAAGCTTTTGGGCAAGCCCGGCATCATCAGTTTTGCGGGCGGTTTTCCGGACAGCGCCATGTTTGACGTGGACGGCATTCGCGAGGCCAGCAATGCCGCACTCGCGCAAGACCCCGGCGCAGCGCTGCAGTACGGCGCGACCGAAGGCTTTGGCCCCTTGCGCGAACAGCTGGCCCACTTTATGGGCCAAAAGGGTGCCAAGGACGTGGCCCCCGAACAATTGATCGTGACCACCGGCAGCCAGCAGGCGCTTGATTTGCTGGGCAAGACCCTGATCAGCCCTGGCGATAAAGTCATTGTGGAGGGCCCGACCTTTCTGGCCACCATCCAGTGTTTTCGCTTGTATGGTGCCGAGCTGATCAGCGCGCCCATTGACGGCGATGGTGTGCAGACCGACAAGCTCGAGGCCTTGATCGCTGAGCACAAGCCCAAGTTCGTCTACCTGATTCCGACCTTTGGCAACCCCAGCGGCGCCATGCTGAGCGCCGAGCGCCGCAAGCGCGTGCTCGAGCTGGCCGTCCAATACAACACCCTGATCGTCGAGGACGACCCCTATGGTGACCTGTACTTTGGCGATGCCCCACCACCCAGCCTGCTGGCCATGAGCCCGCAAGTGCCCGGCAGCCGGGATTTGCTGGTGCATTGCGGCTCGCTGTCCAAAGTTTTGTCGCCTGGCCTACGCGTGGGCTGGATGATTGCGCCAGCCGAGTTGCTGGCCAAGGCCACCATGTGCAAACAATTCAGCGATGCACACACCAGCACCTTTGCGCAAGCCACAGCAGCGCAATACCTCAAGGCTGGCCGCATGCCCGCTACGCTGGACAAAGTGCGCAGCGTGTATGCCAAGCGAGCGCAAACCATGGGCGACGCGCTGCGCAGCGAGTTGGGCGATGCGGTGAGCTTTGTGCAGCCGCAAGGCGGCTTGTTCGTCTGGGCGCGTCTGACGGGCGCGGGCGGCAAAGTGGCGGATGGCAATGCCTACGCCAAACGCGCGATTGACCAAGGTGTGGCCTTTGTGCCAGGCTCGCCGTTTTTCTGCGCCAACCCCGACCATGCCACCTTCCGCCTGAGCTTTGCCACCGTGGGCGAAGACAAGATCCTGGAAGGCGTCTCCCGCCTGGCCAAGGCGCTTTGAAGCCTGAAGACCTGCTCAAGCTCGTCAGCACGCCCATGCCTTTTGGCAAACACAAGGGCGTGTTGATCGCCGACTTGCCGGGTAACTACCTCAACTGGTTTGCGCGGGAGGGTTTCCCCAAAGGGGAAGTTGGCCGCTTGCTGCAGCTGATGCAGGAGATCGACCACAATGGCCTGAGCGGCTTGCTCAAACCTTTGCGCAGCCAGGCTCAGGCCTTCAAGCGCCCGTGAGGCGGACCCACCACAAACGCGCCCACAAGCCCAGTGTGGTGGTGTAGCCCATGCTGGCCGTGGCCACGCGACCCTCACGGTCGATGATGATGGTGGCTGGCACCGCTCGCACGCCCCAGGCGCGGGCCAGTTCTCCCTCAGGGTCCAACGCTACCAGCCAAGGCAGCTCGTTTTGTGCCAAGTGTTTTTGAACGGCAGATGGTGTGCCGGACTGCATGGCTACCGTCACGATGGGCCAGCTGCCGTGCAGGCGCTGCACATTGTCCTCAGATGCTTTGCAAATGGGGCACCAGGTGGCCCAGAAATGCACGGCAACCACCTGACCGCGCTGCTGTTTCAGCCAAGCTTGCAGGCTTGCATCCTGTTGGCCGAGCGCGTTGATCAGCGGCGCGTCCAGCATGGGGGCGGGGCCTTGTGGCACCTTGCGCGATTGCCAGGCGTTGATGGCCAGCGACAGGACCACCAAGATCGCCAAAGTCTTGAGGTGGCTGCGCCAGTCGCACAACCAGCGCCACAAGCCTTGCAACATGGTACCCAGCATATCGATCAGGGGCGCACGACTTCGAGCAGGCGGTCCAGACCACCTTCGTGAATGGCCACCATGGCCTGCTCGCGCACCTTGGGCTTGGCGTGGTACGCCACGGACAAACCAGCTGCGCTCATCATGGGCAGGTCGTTGGCCCCATCGCCCATGGCGATGCATTCGTGCGGCGCCACGCCCAGCAGGCTAGCGACTTCGAGCAGGGTGCGGCGTTTTTCCGCGCCATCGCAAATGTCGCCCCAGGCTTGCTGCACCAGGCCACCTGTGAGCTCGCCGTTGACGATCTCGAGCTGGTTGGAGCGGGCAAAGTCAATGCCCAGCCGGGCCTTGACGCGGTCTGCAAAGAAGGTGAAACCACCCGAGACCAGCAGAACCTTCATGCCCGCTTGCTTGCAGGCATTGATCAGCTCGGCCGCGCCGGGGTTGATGCGCAGGCGTTCGGTGTAGACGCGCTCCATGTCGGCCACGGTCACGCCCTTGAGCAAGGCCAGGCGGCGACGCAGGCTGTCTTTAAAGTCGGTGATCTCGCCGCGCATGGCGGCTTCGGTGATGGCGGCCACCTCGGCCTTTCGGCCCACAGCGTCGGCAATCTCGTCCACGCATTCGATATTGATCAGCGTCGAATCCATGTCGAAGGCGATCAGCTTGAATTTGGACAGCGAGAGGGGGGCGGTAAAGCCTTGAATCACAAGGCCGGGGGCGAATTCGGTGGCGGTGCTCATAAGGGGATTATCGAAGATCGTGGATTCAAT
>CAZPTM010000101.1:0-6263 GCA_964589665.1 uncultured Limnohabitans sp.
GGGTACTGGATGGTGACGGGCTTGCCCGGCTTGTTGGGAATGAGCTTGCTGATGCCATCGCAAAAGGTGTAGCTCATGTCCATGACGCGGCCCACATCGCGAATGGCCGCGCGCGCTGCCATCGTGCCGAAGGTGGCAATCTGGCTGACCGCATCGCGTCCGTATTTTTCCTTGACGTACTCGATCACCCGGTCGCGGTTGGCCTGGCAAAAGTCGATGTCGAAGTCGGGCATGGACACCCGCTCCGGGTTCAGGAATCGTTCGAACAGGAGGTTGTATTGCAGCGGATCGAGGTCGGTGATTTTGAGCGCATACGCCACCAAAGAGCCGGCACCCGAGCCCCGGCCTGGCCCCACCGGGCAGCCGTGCGTTTTGGCCCACTGAATGAAGTCGCCCACGATCAGGAAGTAGCCGGGAAAACCCATCTTGAGGATGGTGTTGAGCTCAAACTCCAGCCGGTCCACATAACGCTGGCGCTCCGCTTCGCGCTTGCTCTCGTCGGGGTAGAGGTGAACAAGCCGTTCTTTCAGCCCCTCGTGCGACACATGGCGAAAATAATCTTCGACCGACAACACCTCGCCGTTGACCGGCGGGATCGGGAAATTGGGCAACTGCGGCTTGCCCAGTACCAGCGTCAGGTTGCAGCGCTTGGCAATTTCGACGGTGTTGGCAATCGCGCTGGGCACGTCGGCAAACAACGCCTGCATTTCGGCGGCTGACTTGAAATACTGCTCACGTGTGAAGCGGCGCACGCGGCGAGGGTTAGCCAGAATTTCACCTTCAGAAATACATACACGCGCCTCGTGCGGCTCGTAATCATCGGCACTCAGAAACTGCACCGGGTGTGTCGCAACCACTGGCAAACCAAGGCGTGCAGCCAGTTGCACGGTGGCAGCCACATGCTGCTCGTCGTCCGAGCGACCAGCGCGTTGCAATTCCAGGTAAAAACGATGTGGAAACAGCGAAGCCAGCTGCAGGGCCATATCAGACGCTTTGGCCGTGTCGCCTTGTACCAGGGCTTGCCCGACCGGGCCGGCCTGCGCGCCTGAAAGCAAAATCAGGCCCTCGCCCAATTCCTGCAGCCACTCAAGCTTGAGTACCGATTGGGCCTTGACCACATTGCGTGTCCAGCCACGGGCCAGCAGTTCGCAAAGATTCAGGTACCCCTGCCTGTTTTGAGCCAGCAAAATCACGCGAGACGTTTGCGCCGCATCGGCGCCCAGACCTTCGATCTGGACTTCGCTGCCCAAAATCGGCTTGACGCCTTTGCCCCGGCCTTCCTTGTAGAACTTTACACCGCCAAACAGGTTGTTCAGGTCGGTGATGGCCAGCGCGGGCTGGCTGTCTTTGGCTGCGCTTTTGACAACCTCGTCAATGCGGACGGTACCGTCAACAATGGAAAACTCGGAGTGGATGCGCAGGTGGACAAACATGCCCCCATTGTAGGGCTAGGCATCCCTCAGTACCTCAGTCGCGAAGCACGTCCAGCACCTCGGAGCGGAACTCGCGGCCGTACAAAATCAGCACCACCAGCGCGCCCGCCAGTACCAGCGCCAAAGGCGAAAAAAACCAGGCCATTAGGGCAAACGAAAAGTAATACGCCCGTAGACCATCATTAAAAGTTTCGGCCGCCGTGCCTACCAACACGCCGGCGCGGTGTGCGTGCTTAACCGGGTCGTGCTCACCCGCCAAAAAGGCCTTGGCGGGGGGCATGGAGCCAATCACCAAAGCCACGAAGGTGTACTGGCGCATCGACCAAGTGAAGCGAAAAAAGGCATACACAAAAATGCCAATAAGCACCATCAACTTGAACTCGAACACCAGCAGTGGCGTTTGCTGTGCAAATGGGATTTCCCGCACAAGTTCGGCCGCCTTGTCCGTGCTGCCCATGACGGCAAACAAGCCGCCGATGATGATGATGGTGGTCGAAGAAAAGAACGACGGTGTGTGCGACAGGTTCTGCGTGATGATCCCGTCGAGCATTCGAGGGTCACGCAAAGTGGCCTGCATCATCCACTGCTGACGCAGGGCGTTGGTGGTGGCCAGCAAGGTGCGCTCGCGCATGCCACGCACCTTGACCAAGCTGGCATAGCCTACCCACAGGGCAAAGAATGCAACCATGGCCAACCAGTCGGCCCAAGGCATCAAAGTCAATATCTTCATGCCCACATGCTAATTCATTGCAGTC
Organism: uncultured Limnohabitans sp.; assembly: GCA_964589665.1. Lineage (GTDB taxonomy): Bacteria > Pseudomonadota > Gammaproteobacteria > Burkholderiales > Burkholderiaceae_C > Limnohabitans_A. The sequence goes on from CAZPTM010000101.1 coordinate 2,189, forward strand.
CTGGATTGCCACGCTGCGCTCGCAATGACGGCTAAAAGACCGTCGCTGCGAGGAGCGCAGCGACGTCGCAGTCTCATCCCTGCCTGGTGCTTAACCCCGTGCTTTGGCAGCCACTGCAGCCACACGTTCGCCAAACTTGACGGCGGTGTCCACGTCGCCTTGGGGGATCTTGTCAGCGCCAGCGTCAGAAGGTGCTTGCACCAGCAAACCGACCGAACCGCCCAGGTTGTTGACGTCGTTGCGGGTCGATGCCGTGGCGTTGGCGGGCGCCATGCCCAGACTGACCCACAGGCCACCGTGTTGCGAAGCCAGGGTCTGCAGATAAGCCAGGGTCATGCCCTTGTCGCCGTTCAGGCTGGCGCTGACCGAGAAACCGGCGAAGAACTTGTCTTGCCAGGCGCGGGTGAACCAACGCTTGGAAGAAGCGTCGGCGAACTTCTTGAATTGCCAGCTCACGTTGCCCATGTAGGTCGGCGAGCCCATGACGATGGCGTCAGCGGCGTCGAGCACGGCCCAGTCGGCCTCGCTGAGGTTGCCATCAGCGTCAATGGCCACCAGCTGCGCATTGGCGCCTTTGGCCACTTGCTGAGCGATGAACTGGGTGTGGCCGTAGCCAGAGTGAAAAACAACAGCAGTCTTTGCCATGAGAAAACTCCTTGGGTTAAAAAAATGGAATGGTCAGTCAAACCGTCGGGCCGTCATTGCGAACGTAGTGAAGCAATCCAGAATGGGACAGATCGCCGCGCTTCGCTCGCGATGACGCCATGGGGTTCATGGTGCCAGGTCAAACACCAGCACTTCGGCGTTCTGGGCCTGGCCCAGCGTCAGGTTGGATTCTGCGGCCAGCATGGCAGCGTCACCGGCGTTCAGTATTTGACCGTTGGCCTGCAGGCTACCGCGCACCACAAACACATAGGCTTTGCGGTGCGCATCCAGCGCCAGGGTGGCTTGTTCTGCGCCATCCAGCAAACCCGCATACATGCGAGCATCGGCGTGGATTTTGACGGTGTGCTCCGCGGCTTCAGGCGCGGCCACCAGCGCCAGCTGACCGCGCTTGGCCGCTTCGGGAATGGTTTTTTGCTCGTAGCTGGGCTCGATACCGCGCACATTGGGCTCGATCCAGATCTGCAAAAAGTGGGTTTGCTCGCCTTTGGCATGGTTGAACTCGCTGTGGCGCACGCCAGAGCCCGCGCTCATGCGCTGCACGTCGCCAGGCGGAATGCCCTTGATGTTGCCCATGCTGTCCTGGTGTGCCAGGTTGCCCGACAGCACGTAGCTGATGATTTCCATGTCGCGGTGGCCGTGCGTGCCAAAGCCGGTGCCAGGGGCAATGCGGTCTTCGTTGATCACGCGCAAGTTGCCCCAGCCCATGTGCTGCGGGTCAAAGTAATTGGCAAACGAAAAGCTGTGAAAGCTCTGGAGCCAGCCGTGGTCAGCATAGCCCCGGTCGGTGGATTTGCGAATCGTCAGCATGGTCGTTACTTTCAAAAAGGTGTACATCAAATGTAGGTGCTTCCCCACCCCAAACCATGCTTTTAATTTGATGGCATCATTCAATTTATTTGCATTTAAACCATGACTGCCCCACGCGACTGGCTCACCCCCGACACCTTGCTCATGCTGCAGGCCATTGGCCGCGAAGGCAGCTTTGCCGCCGCCGCCCGCACCTTGGGCGTGGTGCCCAGCGCCCTGACCTACCGCGTGCGCCAGCTCGAAGACGCGCTGGATGTGCTGCTGTTCGACCGCAGCTCGCGCCAGGCCCAGCCCACCGCTGCCGGACAGGAACTGCTGCGCGAGGCCGACCGCCTGCTGGGCGACCTGGACGCCGTGGCCAACCGCATCCGGCGCGTGGCCACCGGCTGGGAAGCCGCCCTCACCGTGGCGGTGGACAGCATCATGGCTCGTGATGTGGTGCTCGACCTGAGCGAAGCCTTTCTGGCCCTGGGCAGCCCGACCCGGCTGCGCATTCGCCACGAAACCCTCTCGGGCACACTGGCGGCCCTTACCAACGGGTTGGCCGACCTGGCCATTGGCGCGGTGCTGGAGCCGGGCCTGGCGTCGGACATTCAACACATGCCCTTGGGCGAGGTGGACTTTGTGTTTGCCGTCGCCCCACAACACCCGCTGGCCACCGCGCCAGAACCCTTGAGCGATGCCTTGCTTCAACAACACCGCGCCGTCGCGGTGGCTGACACCGTGCACCGAGGCCAGGGCCTGACCATTGGGCTGCTGGGCGGTCAAGAGGTTTTTACCGTGCCCGACATGGCCACCAAGCTGCAGGCGCAGCTGCGTGGGCTGGGTGCAGGTTTTCTGCCAAAGCCTCTGGCGCAACCACACATTGACGCGGGTCGACTGGTGGCCCGCCAAACCACCAAAGCGCGCCGCAGCACGGCTCACCTGGCCTGGCGCGCCACCCGCCAAAAGCCTGCGGGGCCCGCCCTGCGCTGGTGGCTTGATCAACTTGCGCACGAAAACACGCGCCTTGCATTGCTGCAACAGTCGCTTCGCGTGTAAAGTGAACACCATGAGCACACCACACATAGCCATCATTGGCGTCGGCATGGCCGGCATTGCATGCGCCCGCACTCTGCGTCAGGCCGGGCACCACGTCACTCTGTTCGACAAGAGTCGGGGTGTCGGCGGACGCATGGCCACACGCCGCAGCCCCTTTGGCAGCTTTGACCACGGTGCGCAGTACTTCACGGTGCGCGATGCGCGCTTTGAGCTGGCCCTAGGCACCGTGCCCGGCCTGTGCCGCCCCTGGAGTGCCAATGCCGTGCGCGTGCTTGACCCGATTGGCCGCGTGATTGAAGCGGCCTTGCCCGGCGGTGAGCGCCACTGGGTGGCCACGCCGGGAATGAACGCCCTGGTCAAGGCCTGGGCTGAGCCTTTGGTGGAAGACGGCAATGTGCAGCTCGAAACCCGAGCCACCCGCATTTCGCGCGATCCGCTCATGAAAAACGGCTGGCAAATCCACACCGAAGCCACCGATGGCAGCCAGCATGTGTACGCCGGTTTTGACCAGGTGATTCTGGCCCTTCCTGCTGCGCAAGCCCAAGCCCTGCTGCAAGCTTCCGAGCTGAGCGAGTTGGCAAGCCCACTGCACAACATCAAAGTTGACCCGTGCTGGACCCTCATGGCCGCCTGGCCCCAGGCCATGCAACCCGGCCTGATCACCATCGGCCCGCAGTGGAGCGCTGCGCGCAGCACCCACCACCGCATTGCCTGGATGGCGCGCGAGTCCTCCAAGCCTGGCCGTGAGGCCATTGAACGCTGGACCATTCAGGCCAGCGCCAGCTGGTCGGCCGAACACATCAACGACAGCGCCGATCGCATCACTGCCAAGCTGCTCAAGGCCTTTGGCGAAATCAGCGGCATCCGCGCTACCCCCACCCACACCGAAGCGCACCGCTGGCTGTACGCCAAAACCGCACAGCCCCTGGGCCAGAGCCACCTGTGGTTCAAGTCCGAAGGCATCGGCCTGTGCGGCGACTGGTGCCTGGGCCACCGGGTTGAAGACGCATTTGTCTCGGGCCTGGAGCTGGCGCTGGCGGTGCTGCGCAAGCGCTGAGGCATGACGGGCTACGTCGGCCGTTTTGCGCCCTCGCCCACCGGGCTGCTGCATGCGGGCTCGCTGGTGGCCGCGCTGGCCAGCTGGCTCGATGCCCGTGCGCACCACGGGCGCTGGCTGGTGCGCATCGAAGATGTCGACACCCCGCGCTGCGTGCCGGGTGCGGATCTGGCCATTCAGGAACAACTCAAACGCTGCGGCCTGGTGCCCGATGGCGAAGTGCTGTGGCAAAGCCAACGTGGCGAAATTTACCAACAGGCGCTGGACCAACTGATTGCCCAAGGTCTGGCCTATCCCTGCGGCTGCTCGCGCAAAGACATTGAGGCCGCACAAGCCAGCCCCACCGAACGGCACCATGCACAGGTCTACCCCGGCACGTGTCGTGCAGGACTGAATGGCAAACCCGCACGCGCCTGGCGCCTGAACATACAAGCCGTGCGCAAGGCACGCGGCCTGCCCGCCATCACCCACTGGAGCGACCGCCGCTTGGGCGAACAAGCCGAA
>CAZPTM010000102.1:0-6221 GCA_964589665.1 uncultured Limnohabitans sp.
TTGGCTACGAACCAAGGGGTCGTGGGTTCGAATCCTGCCAGCCGCACCATTATTAGAAAAGCCTGCAACAGAAATGTTGTGGGCTTTTTTGTTTGGCGATCTTCATTGGGCGCACCAGCCATGAGTAAAGCTTTCACCAAAGAAACAGACAACGATGACGATGAAGGCGGCGGTTTGCCACCTTTGCCAGCCGGCACCAAAAACTACATGACGCCCGCGGGCTACGCGCGCCTGAAAGCGGAGCTGTTATGGCTGATTGATGACGAACGACCCAAAATTGTCGAAATCGTGCATTGGGCCGCGAGCAATGGCGACCGTTCAGAGAACGGCGACTATTTGTACGGGAAAAAGCGCTTGCGCGAAATTGACCGTCGCATTCGCTTTCTGACCAAACGACTAGAGTCAGCCGAGGTGGCAGATCCTTCGGTGCACCACGGCAGCGATCAGGTGTTTTTTGGGGCCACTGTGACCTATGCAGAAGACAACGGCACCGAGCGCACCATCACCATCCTGGGTATTGACGAAGCCGACAGTCTGCAAGGGCAGGTGAGCTGGATCTCGCCCATTGCTCGGACCTTGCTCAAATCCCGCGTGGGGGATGAGCTCAAACTACACACGCCTGCTGGATTGATAGATATTGAGGTGCTTGAGGTGAGCTATCCGCTTGCGTCCGAAGCGTGAGGTCAACCTTTGGGTAACTGACGCTTGGCCTGAATGACGGAGGGTGTGCGCTTGAGTTGACGCATCACTGCATCAAGGTGTTGAACATCGCGCACGGCCAATATAAAGCGCAGCTCTGCCGCATCTTGCGCTGACTCTTGCCCCATGTCCACGTGCACGATGTCGGCTTCGGCTGAAGCCAAAGCGCCAGCTACGCGTGCCAGCACGCCTTTGCCGTTCACCACGGTGACTTCCACAGCGGATTCAAAATTTCGAGTGGGTTCATCTGACCACTCTACGCCGATAAACCGTTCACTGTCTTTTTGCTGCAGTTTTCGAGCCAAGGCGCAGTCACGGGTGTGCACTGCCAAGCCTTCACCGCGACCAAGGTAGCCCACAATCTCATCACCAGGCAAGGGGCGGCAGCAGCGGGAATACACCACTGAGGCGTTTTCGCTGCCATCGAGCGTGATGGCACCTTGAGACACGGTTTCGTGCGCAGTAAAGCGTTCGCGAGTCAAGAGCAGGGCATCGGGGCGCTGACCCTCTTCACCAAGAAGCACCACCAGGCGTTTGGCCACAATGGAGGCAATGCGTTTACCCAGACCAATGTCCATCAGCAAATCGGTACGGGTTCGGTTGCCGGTGAAGTGCAGCAGCTTGTCCCACAGGCTGGTGTTGTGCTCGTCTTCTGTCGGAATCTGTGGAATGCCTTCGGCGCGCAGGGCCTGGCTCAGCAGTTTTTCGCCCAGTTGCACAGACTCGTTTTGCGCCATGGTCTTGAGGTGGTGCCGGATTTTGGATCGGGCGCGGCCAGTGCGCACAAATGCCAACCACGCGGGGTTGGGCGCGCTTTCCGGGGCAGTGATGACCTCGACCACATCGCCGTTTTTCAATTCGGTACGCAAGGGCACCTGGTCGCCATTGATGCGTGCAGCCATGGCGTGGTCGCCAATATTGCTGTGAATGGCGTAAGCAAAGTCCACCACGGTGGCGCCACGCGGCATCGCCATGATCTTGCTCTTGGGGGTGAATACATACACCGCCTCGGGGAAGAGGTCCACCTTGACGTGGTCCCAGAATTCCGCTGCATCGCGGGTTTCATGCTGAATGTCCAGCAAAGACTGCAGCCACTGTGTGCCCAGGCGTTCAGCCTGCTGGCTTTGTGTGGGGTTGGCCTTGTACAGCCAGTGTGCGGCCACGCCGGATTCGGCAATCACGTGCATGGCCTCTGTGCGCATCTGAAATTCGATGTTGATACCTGCTGGCCCCACCAGCGTGGTGTGCAATGACTGATAGCCATTGACCTTGGGAATGGCTATGTGGTCTTTGAACTTGCCTGGCACCGGTTTGTACATTTGGTGCAGGTGGCCCATGGCGGTGTAGCAATCGATGAGACTGGGCACGATCAGGCGAAAGCCGTATATGTCGGTCACCTGCGCAAAGCTGAGGTGTTTGCTATCCATCTTTTTATAGATGGAGTAGAGGGTTTTTTCGCGGCCGCTGATGCGGATGTCTATGCCGGCTTGCGCAAACAGGGCTTCGACTTCGGTCTGGACTTTTTGCACCAGATCGCGGCGACGGTTGCGAGCGCGCGATACGGCCTTGGCCAACACCGAGTGGCGCCAGGGTTTAAGGTGCTGAAAGGCCAGCTCCTGTAACTCGCGGTAGGTTTCGTTCAGACCAAGGCGGTAGGCGATGGGTGCGTAAATTTCCAGCGTCTCTGACGAGATGCGCCCCCACTTGCTGCGGGGCATGTCGCCCATGGTGCGCATGTTGTGGCTGCGGTCGGCCAGTTTGATGAGTATGACGCGCACATCCCGCGCCATGGCCAGCAGCATCTTGCGAAAGGACTCGGCCTGGTTTTCTTCGCGGGTGTTGAACTCCAGCTTGTCAAGCTTGGTCAGGCCGTCCACCAGCTCTGCCACTGGGGCGCCAAACCGCTCAATCAGTTCGTGCTTGGTGACGCCGCAGTCCTCCATGGCGTCGTGCATCAGGGCTGCAGCCAAGGCCTGGGCATCCAGCTTCCATTCGGTGCATTGCACCGCTACGGCTATGGGGTGGGTGATGTAGGGCTCACCACTCTTGCGCATTTGGCCCAGGTGTGCCTCGTCTGCAAAGCGGTAGGCGCGGCGCACCAGCTCAATGTCGGTCTCACCCAGGTAGTCCAGCCGAGCTTCCAGCGCAGCAAAACTCGCTGCTGCGGCATTCACGGCAGCGGGGGCTGGGGAAGGTGTGGCTGGCTTCATGTCTGAATATTAACGCGCACTGAATTACAACTTGGCCGGACAGACGAAAAAAAGCCCCGATAACGGGGCTTGTTGATGTGCTTTGTTCGCGATCAGGGAACGCGCTTGAGCATTTCCAGGCCAACCTGGCCTTCAGCAATTTCGCGCAGGGCAGTAACGCCGGGCTTGTTCTTGCTTTCAACGCGGGGCGTGTGGCCCTGGCTGAGCATGCGGGCGCGGTAGGCGGCAGCCAGTACCAGCTGGAAGCGATTCGGGATTTTTTGCAGACAGTCTTCAACCGTGATGCGTGCCATGGTGTTGTTTCCTCTGGAGATTCAGTCGATATTGAGCGCAGCAAACGTGTCGCGCCGGGCGCGGCGCTGGGCAATGTATTTCAGACGCTGGGCGTGAACTACCGCCTTCAGGTCAAACAAGGCCCGCTCAAAGACTTCGTTGATTATAACGAAGTCAAATTCCTTGGCCTGGGCCAGCTCTTCGGCAGCGTTCTTCAGGCGCATTTCAATGATCTCGGGGGCGTCTTCGCCGCGACGCTCCAGTCGTGAGCGCAGCTCTTCCCAGCTGGGCGGCAGGATGAAGATCAGCACCGCGTTGGCGTACATGCGCTTGATCTGGATGGCACCCTGGTAGTCGATCTCCAGCACCACATCGGAGCCTTGGCTCATGCGGTCTTCGATCATCTTTTTCGAGGTGCCATAGCGCTGACCATGCACATGGGCCCACTCCACAAAGGCATCGGACAGCACCATGGTGTCAAATTCCTGGGGCGAGACGAAGAAGTATTCGCGTCCGTGCTTTTCCTGGCCGCGGGGTGCACGCGTGGTGTGCGAGACGGAAGGCTGCACTTGCGCATCGAGCTCCATCAAGGCCTTGACCAGGCTCGATTTGCCCGCACCACTGGGTGCAGCGACGACAAAGAGGTTACCGGGGTAGTCCATTTTGAGCTCGCCTATTCAATGTTCTGTACCTGCTCGCGCATCTGCTCGATCAGCACCTTCATGTCGACCGAAATGCGGGTCATCTCCAGCACCGCAGACTTCGAGCCCAGGGTGTTGGCTTCGCGGTGCAGCTCCTGGATCAGGAAGTCCAGGCGTTTGCCAATCTCGCCGCCCTTGTCCAGCAGGTGCGCAATTTCCTGCAGGTGCGATTGCAGGCGGGTGACCTCTTCGGCCACATCAATTCGAATGGCAAAAGCTGTGGCTTCGGACAGGGCGCGATCCTGAGCTGCCTCGGGAAGGGCGCCACCATCGGTCAGGGCCATCGCGTCTTTCCAGCGCTCCAGAAAGCGCTGGCGTTGTTGTTCGACCAGCTGTGGAACCAAGGGCGCGGCCTGGGCCGCCAATTGTTGCAACTGGGCAATGTGGCCGCGCAGCATGGTGCACAGGCGCTCACCCTCGCGCTCACGTGCCTGGCGCATGGCCTTGAGGGCTTGGCCAGCCAGGTCCAGCCACACACTGTCTTCTACGGCAGTGCTGGGCTGCGAGCCTTGGCTCATGCGCAGCACATCGGCCACGCTCAGCTCACGTGCCTGGGGCAGCCAATCCTGCACTTTGCTTTGCAGGGCAGCGAGCTTTTGCAGTGACGTCACGCTAGGGGCTTGCCAGTCTTCGGACTGGCCGCGTTCCATGTAGGCACGGATTTCAACTTTGCCGCGCTTGAGCTGGCGGGTCAGCAGCTCGCGCAGGGCGGGCTCGAGGTGGCGCAGGTCTTCGGGCAGCTTCAGGCTCAGGTCCAGAAACCGGCTGTTAACGGAGCGAATGTCCAGCCCCAGGCGGGTGCTGGCCGACTGGGCCGCGCTGGACATGGAGGACTCGGGCGCCACTGGCGGCTGCAGGCTGTGCTGCACGCTGGCAAATCCGGTCATACTGTAAACTGGCATTGAGCTACTTTCTGGTGGCCCGCTTGTGGCTCTGTGGTGATCCGACGGGGCGCTGCAAGGGGCTGATAGCTCGCCATTATCTCAAACTGCCTCACTGGCTTTGTGGCCGTCCTGTGACGGTACAGCTTGGGCAATTTCCAAACACAGCACCCATCATGAGTACTTCTTCTTACCAACGCACTGGTCGCGCAACCGATGCCCTGCGCCAGGTGCGCATCACCCGTGGCTACACCATCCATGCTGAAGGCTCGGTGCTGATCGAGTTTGGCAACACCCGCGTGCTGTGCACGGCTTCGGTCGAAGAAAAAGTGCCTGGCCACAAAAAAGGCAGTGGCGAGGGCTGGGTGACAGCCGAATACGGCATGCTGCCCCGTGCGACCCACACCCGTGGCGACCGAGAGGCCGCCCGCGGTAAGCAAAGCGGCCGCACGCAGGAAATCCAGCGCCTGATCGGCCGCTCCATGCGCGCTGTGTTCGACCTCAAAAAACTTGGCGAGCGCACCATTCACCTCGATTGCGATGTACTGCAGGCCGACGGTGGGACACGTACCGCCAGCATCACCGGTGCTTTTGTGGCTGCGCAAGACGCAGTCAATTGGCTTCTGCGCAGCAGCAAGCTGACCGAGTCGCCTATCCTGGACCATGTGGCCGCCATTTCGGTGGGCCTCAAGGACGGAACCGCTTTGCTGGACCTGGACTACCCCGAAGACTCGGCTTGCGACACCGATATGAACGTGGTGATGACCGGTGCGGGCAACTTTGTGGAAGTACAAGGCACGGCCGAGGGCGTGGCCTTTACACGCGTGGAAATGGACCGCATGCTGGCCCTGGCCGAAAAAGGCATTGGCGAGCTGGTGCAGCTGCAAAAGCAGGCTTTGGGCCAGTAAACCATGAAGATCGTCCTGGCCTCCAACAACAAAGGCAAGCTGGCCGAGCTGCAAGCCATGCTGGCGCCACTGGGCATGGAACTGGCGCGCCAGGCCGACCTGAACATTCCCGAGGCCGAAGAGCCTTACCGCACCTTTGTTGAAAACGCGCTGACCAAGGCGCGCCATGCATCCCGGCTGTCGGGTCTGGCCGCGCTGGCTGACGATGCAGGCCTGTGCGTGGACGCTTTTGGCGGCCAGCCTGGCGTGGACACGGCGTATTACGCCACTCGCTTTGGCTATGAAAAAAGCGACGACAACAACGTCACGGCCCTGCTGGAGCAAATGCATGGCATCACGCACCGCCGTGCGGCCATGGTCAGCACGCTGGTGGCCTTGCGCTCAGCCGACGACCCGGAGCCGCTCATTGCCGTGGGCCGCGTGACGGGCGAGATTGCCACTGAGCGGCGCGGCACCAACGGCTTTGGCTTTGACCCTGTGATGTTCATTTCCGAGTTCGGCAAGACCTTTGCTGAATTGCCGGTCGAGGTGAAGAACGCCAACAGCCAC
>CAZPTM010000103.1:0-6039 GCA_964589665.1 uncultured Limnohabitans sp.
ATACCACACCGGGGTATAATTTTCCCCGCGCCGATATAGCTCAGTTGGTAGAGCAACGCATTCGTAACGCGTAGGTCACCAGTTCGATTCCGGTTATCGGCACCACACTCCAAAGCCCAACCTCGGTTGGGCTTTTTTCATGGCGGCCTGTTCTTGTACAGCTAAACTTGCGCCATGATTTACCGCACCCACACCAACACACAAGCGCCCGAACTCAATGATGAGGTTCAGCGGGCTGAGGCCTTGTTGCAGAGTCTGGGTGAACGTATCGCGCGACTGTCTTTGTCGTTGGATTTGCCCATGCACGGCGAGCAGGACATTGAAAAAATCCTGCACTGGCACAAAGAGCTCACACCTTTCGACTCCGACCTTAAAAATCGCGAACACCGTGAGCTACAAGGCCTGTTGGTGCTGCGCTACCACCTGGAAAAAACGCTTGCCGAAAACCTGGGTTTCGAAAAATTGATGAGCGTGCTGACCCAAGTCGAAACACACCTTAACCACGAAGGTTTTCAGGCTGGCGCAGACGGTCTGCAACTGAGTGATTTTGGACGAGCGCCCAAAAAATAACCCGGCCGTCTTCGCAGACTGACCGGGTCTGTCACGCCCTGGTGCAGAGGCTTACTCTTCTTCCACCTCGTCAGCAGGCATGCCCTCGGCCTGAGGAGAAGCTTGCTCACCCATCACCACACTGCGCAGCGTCTCGCGCAACAGCTTTTTCTCGGGCAAACTCAATGCGCGCGCCAGACGATGGCGCATGCGCAGCAGCAGTTGGCGATCCACTTCTTGCGGAATGCCGCGGCTGATCTGTAGCGCTTCGCGCAGGTCTTCGCGCAGATCTTCGGGCTCTTCATCCCACCAGCTCGAAATCACTTCGTGCATGGACTTTTTCAGCTCTTCCAGGTCCTCAACAGCCAGGCCCATACCCACCGGCGTCTTGCCTTGCAGAATGTCTGCCAGCGCCTGGGAGTTGACGATCACGCGGCGATCGGCTTGCGCCAGCAACCGTGCCCAACCGGGGTCTGTACGCACCATCTGCGGCATGTTGCGCGCTGACTCGTCGGCCAATAGATGCACGCTGACGCCACTGAGCTGGGCTTCGTCAATGCTGGCCAAAAAGCGTTCGTCATCGCTGGCCACCAGCACATGGTCGCACGCATGGTGCGCAGCCAGTTGCTTCAGGTCATGGCCCAAAGAGCGCAGCAACGATGCGCCGCCATCGGCATCATGGGTTTGCACCAGACGCACGATCTGGTCATCAATCACTAGGCCGTCAGAACGGTCTGTGTACCAGTAGATGCGGCGCAGGTCCACATCCAGCCCCGATTGCGACAATGATTGAGCCAACAAGCTCAGCAAACCTTGACGGTTGACCGACTCACCGGTCGTGCCCATGGCGCCTTGTTGGGCCAGCCAGATCAGGAACCGACCATCGATAAGTGCCATGCACGCACCATGCCGCTCGGAAGAACGACGATCGTGACGGGGCCCATGGGAAAAGAATTCACGCTTCATATAAATAACCTAAGAAAGTACGCTGCAAAACGGTGGCAGCAGCGGCATTCTAAGCCGATACACTCTTAAGCTGCATCACCTCAGAGACATCTGTTTATTTCATGAGCCACTACCACCTCTACGCCATTGGCAACGCCCTGGTCGATACCGAATACGAAGTGGGCGACGACTTGCTCGCCACCATGGGCGTGAGCAAGCGCCACATGACCCTGATTGACGCCCCCCGCCGCAGTGAGCTGCTGGGCCATGTTCAAGGCCTGCACCACCGTCGTACCGGTGGCGGCTCTGCCGCCAACACCGCTGTCGCCCTTGCCCAGCTGGGCGGTCAGGCGTTTTACTCTTGCCGCGTGGCCGATGACGAGCTAGGCGCGTTTTACGCCCAAGACCTGGAGGCCAACGGCGTGGCCACCAACCTCAGCCACACCCGCGCCGAACATGGCCAAACGGGCAGCTGCCTGGTCCTGGTCACGCCAGACGCCGAGCGCACCATGTGCACCTTCTTGGGCGTGAGCGCCGAGCTCGACAGCCACAGCCTGCACCCAACCGACATTGCCAAAAGCCGCATCTACTATATGGAAGGCTACCTGGCCGCCTCGCCCACTGGGTTGCAAGCGGCCTTGCAAGGCCGCCAAATCGCACGCGAGCACCATCTCCAACTGGCTCTGACCCTGAGCGATGTCAGCATGATCAACTTCTGCAAAGACGGCTTGCTGGCCATGCTGGGCGATGGGGTGGACTACCTGTTTGCCAACGAAGAAGAAGCGCAAGTCTGGAGCGGCAGCACAGACCTGAACACCATGGTGCAGACCCTCTCGGCCTTAGGCAAAACCGTATGCCTGACCCGTGGCCCCAAAGGCAGCCTGGTCATTCAAGGCCAAAACGTGATCGAAGTGCCCGCCACGCCCGTCAAGGCTGTGGACACCAACGGCGCAGGCGACATGTTTGCTGGCGCCTTTTTGTACGGCATGACCCACCACATGGATGTGCGCACGGCCGCCACACTGGCCAACCGCGCTGCAGCCCAGGTGGTAAGCCAGCACGGAAACCGGTTGCAAACAGAGCAATTGCAGGCACTGCTAAAGGCCTGAGTACAATCGCTGCTTTCCTATGGGAATGCGGGGGGCGTTAGCTCAGTTGGTTAGAGCAGAGGACTCATAATCCTTTGGTCGTAGGTTCAAGTCCTACACGCCCTACCAAAATTTCAGGCCTTGCCTTGACTCAGAGCATTGCCCACCAAGCGTGAGGTGATGTCGACGATTTCAATCATGCGGTCATAGGCCATGCGCGTGGGGCCAATCACCCCCAGCGTGCCGACCACCTGCCCGTCCACCACATAGGGTGCGCTGACCACCGACAGCTCCTGCATGGGCACGATCTGGCTTTCACCGCCAATGTAAATGCGCACACCTTCAGCCTGGCTGGACACATCCAGCAGACGCATCAGCTGGGTCTTTTGTTCGAACAATTCAAACGCACGCCGCAGGTGGCCCATGTCGCTGGAAAAGTCGCTGACCGAGAGCAAATTGCGTTCGCCAGAAATCACCACCTCGCTGGCGTCTTGCGACATGGCTTCGGATCCCACTTGCACCGCTGCCTGCATCAGCTTGGCAATTTCACCCTGAAGGCGCTTGAGGTCTTGCTGCAAACGCGCCCGCACTTGCTCAATGGCCATGCCGGCAAAGTGCGTGTTCAGGTAGTTGGACGCCTCAATCAACTGGCTGGACGAGTAATCCACCTCGGTAAACAAGATGCGGTTTTGCACATCGCCATCGGGCGAGACGATGATGACCAGCAAGCGTTTTTCGGAAAGCTTGAGAAATTCAATGTGTTTGAAGACCGACGAGCGTTTGGGCGCCATGACCACGCCCACAAACTGCGATAAATTCGACAGCAGCGAAGCAGCGCTGGCAATCACCTTTTGAGGCTGGTCGGGCGCCAAGGTGGGCGACAAGGTACTGGCCTGCGCCTGCTCGCGGCGCACTGTCAGCATGGTGTCCACAAACAGGCGGTAACCCTTGGCTGTGGGCACCCGTCCAGCCGAGGTGTGCGGGCTGGCAATCAGGCCCAGATCTTCCAGGTCCGCCATGACGTTACGGATCGTGGCCGGGGACAACTCCAGCCCCGATGCCTTGGAAAGCGTGCGCGAGCCGACCGGCTGGCCGTCAGCGATATAGCGTTCAACCAACGCTTTGAGCAATAACTTGGCACGATCGTCGAGCATATGGCTCATTTTAATGATGTAATTTGCGCATGAAATCCAGATTCCGCCACGTTGCTCTTTTTGGCAAGTACCACGCCACCACCCACGGCAGCGCGCTGGAGATTTCCCGCAAGGTTCTTGAAGAGATGGTGCACTTTCTGGAGCGCCTGGGTATCGAAGTGGTTCTGGAGCATGACACCGCCACCCACACCGGTCTGACCCAGCTGCCCACCCTGCCGCGCGAGCGCATTGGCAAAGAGTGCGACCTGGGCTTGGTCATTGGCGGTGACGGCACCATGCTGGGCGTGGGCCGACAAATGGCGCAATATGGGCTGCCACTGATCGGTATCAACCAGGGGCGCCTGGGTTTCATCACCGACATTCCCATCCAGAATTACCAAGAGGTCTTGAAGCCCATGCTGCAAGGCCACTACCAGACCGAAGACCGCCGCATTTTGCAGGCGCAAGTGGTGCGCGACGGCCACAGCGTGTTTGATGCCCTGGCCATGAACGATGTGGTGGTCAACCGCGGTGGCACCTCGGGCATGCTGGAGTTGCGCGTGGAGGTGGACGGCCACTTTCTGGCCAACCAGCGCGCAGACGGCTTGATCATTGCGACGCCCACGGGTTCCACGGCCTACAGTTTGTCCGCCGGTGGCCCCCTCATGCACCCGGTGCTGGGTGGCTGGGTCATGGCCCCGATTGCGCCGCACACCTTGTCCAACCGCCCCATCGTGCTGCCGGACTCATGCGCCATCAGCATGGAGCTGGTTTCGGGTCGCTACGCCAGCGCCAACTTTGACATGCAGTCTCTGGCGTCCTTGATGATCGGCGACCGCATCAACGTCAAACGCTCACAGCACACGGTGCGCTTCTTGCACCCAGAGGGCTGGAACTACTTTGACACGCTGCGCAAAAAAATGCATTGGAATGAGGGAGGCTACTGAGCCATGGCGCTGCTGCGCATGGCGCTGCGCGAATTCGTCATCGTGCAAGCGCTTGAACTGGATCTGAATACCGGGTTTTCTGCCCTCACGGGCGAAACTGGTGCGGGCAAATCCATCCTGATTGACGCGGTGCAATTCGTGCTGGGCGCTCGCGCTGACACCGGCACGATTCGCGAAGGCGCGAGTCGCTGCGAGGTGGCCGCCGAATTTGACTGCCCTGAAACCGCCCACGCCTGGCTTCAAGACGCGGGCCTCGACACCGACGGCCCCCTGCTGCTGCGCCGCACGGTGGACACGCAAGGCAAAAGCCGCGCCTGGATCAACGGCAGCGCCGCCACCGCCACACAATTGCGTGAGCTGGGCGAATTCTTGTTGGACATTCACGGCCAACACGCCTGGCAAAGCCTGACCCGTGCACAGCAAGTGCGCGAGTTGCTGGACGCCTACGCCCGCATTGACACCGCTCCTTTGCAATCGGCCTGGCATCAGTGGCGACAAGCCCTGCAGGCACTCGAACAAGCCAAAACCGCTCAAGACAAACTGCAAAGCGAACAAGAGCGCCTGAACTGGCAAATTGCCGAAGTCCAGAAGCTCGCCCCCGGCGCCGACGAGTGGGCCGAGCTCAACAGCCAACACAGCCGCCTGTCGCACGCTCAAGCCTTGCTGGACGCCGCACAACAAGCTGCTCAGCAACTGGACGATGACGAAAACAGCGCCAGCAGCTTGCTCCAACGCGCCACTAGGCAGCTCCAGGAGATGGCGCACATCGAACCCGAGTTTGCCCAGTGGGCGCAAACTCTGGAGTCTGCCTACGCCCAGGTGGACGATGTGGCCCGCAGCCTGCACACCTATTTGCGCAAAACCGATCTGGACCCCGCCCAACTCGCTCAACTCGACGCGCGCATGGGTCTGTGGATGTCCCTGGCCCGCCGCTTCAAGCGCCCGCCTGAAGACTTGGCTCAAACCCTGCAAGGCTGGCAGCGCGAGCTGGCTCAGTTGGAGGCTGCTGCCGATCTGCAGGCACTGACCCTGGCTGAACAACAAGCTCATGTACACCTGCTGGAACTGGCCAAACGCATCAGCAAACAACGCCAGAAAGCAGCGCCTGAATTGGCGGGCAAAGTGACGGCAGCCATGCAGCAGCTGGGCATGCAGGGTGGGCGTTTCGACATTGAACTGCCCAAACTTGACACCCCTGCCAGCCACGGGTTGGAAGACGTGGTGTTTCTCGTCGCCGGCCATGCAGGCAGCACGCCCAAGCCCGTGGGTAAAGTCGCTTCAGGCGGAGAGCTGTCGCGCATTGCCTTGGCCATTGCGGTCACCACCAGCGAGCTGGGCAGCGCAGGCACCCTGATTTTTGACGAGGTCGATTCGGGT
>CAZPTM010000104.1:0-1791 GCA_964589665.1 uncultured Limnohabitans sp.
CTGGCCGCGCATGATTTGTTTTCGGTGTTGCGCGAGCTCGATGCCCGAGGCGTCATGCAAATCTGGGTTGAACAACCGCCTGACACCCCCGAGTGGGAAGGCGTGGCCGATCGCCTGCGCCGGGCGGCAGCCTGAGTTTTAGCGCTTGCCTTTGCGCGGGCGGGTGCCACGGGCCGAATTTGCATCGGCATTTGCCAGTGCAGGCGCATCCTGTGCCACCCATTCCAGCAAGGCGCTCAAAGTCGGACGGGCACGCTTGGCGTCTTCGTGGTTGACGATAGCGACCACGCTGTAACGCTGACCGCTTTGGCCTTGCACATAACCCGCCACCGCAGCCACATCGCGCAAGGTGCCGGTTTTAAGCCAGGCCTTGCCCAGCAGGGCCGAGCCCGGATGGCGATCGCCCCAATGCTTGACGGTGCCATCCACACCGGCGATGGACAAAGAGTCTTGAAAAGCTTGCGCCAGCGGGCCTTGCGCTGCCAGTTGCAGCAAGGCGGTGAGGCTGTGCACGTGTACGCGGGCGTGTCGCGACAAGCCCGAGCCATTGTCCAGCGTGGGGGCGCTATGTGAGGGCAGGCGGGTTTGCCACCACTGCGCCACGCGCTGTCGTGAACGTTCAAAAGTACCTGGTACACCGGTTTGCACAGACAGCGTCAAAAACAACTGCTGCGCCATGACGTTATTGGAGAACTTGTTGATGTCCGCCACCAGCTCGCCCAGCGGTAAAGACGGGCTGTGCAATAGCAAGCGTGCGGTGTCGGGGCGTTGACCATCGCGCACCTGGCCTGTGAGGCGGCCACCTGCAGCCAGCCACATGCCACGCACCACGCGCCGTGCATACATGGCGGGGTCGCTGTAGGCCACGGGCCACTCCTGCGAGCCGCAACTGCCGGGGTAGCCGCCCGCAAAGCGGATCTGCAGCGGGTTGGAAAAGTCGGCACGCAGCTGGCTGCGCCAATCCCTGCAGGCACCCCGGCGCAATGGGACCTCGGTGGGCAGGCGCACGCCATCGATGTGTGGCTCGGTGTCGACGCGTGCGACGCCTCGTGCCTTATCGGGTGCGAATTTGAAAATCAGGGCCTTGAAATTTACCAGCAGGCCATCGGGCTGTGCGTTGTAGGGGCGCAGGGGTTCGTCGTCAAACGCCTCGGTGCGTGGGGTGATGTCCATCACGCTGTGGTCAAGCACGATGTCGCCCTCGATGCGTTCAATGCCCTGGGCCTGGATGGCGGCAAAAGTGGCCTCGATGCGTTCGCGCACCCACTTGGGGTCGCCAGAGCCTTCAATGATCAGGTCGCCACGCAAGGTGCCATTGCGCACTTCGCCAGTGGTCCAGATGCGCGTGTTCCAGGTGAATTGGGGGCCCAGGATGTCCAGCCCGGCATAGGTTGTGACCAGTTTCATGACCGAAGCCGGGTTCATGGGCTTGTGCGCTTGTACCGACAGCAGCGGTGGCGTCGTGCCTTGGGTGGTCAGCGGTACCACTTCCACCGCCAAGGCAGAGGCCGGAATGTTGGCTTGCCGCAGTGCGGTGCTGACACTGTCAGGTAAGGCAGATGAAGACGCGGCCACGACGGTGCCTAGGTGCAGGGCGAGGATGGCGGTCAATAAATGGCGCAAAAACATGAAGAAAAGGCAGAGTTTGGATACCGGCGGGGTAAGTCGTGCACGGGTGAGCCCGTATCATCGGCGCATGTCATTTTCCCCTCGTTTGCTGGGTTTGGGTGCGGCTGCAGTCACAGTGGCCATCTGGACCTCGTTCATTGTGATTGCCCGAGCTTCGGCGGC
>CAZPTM010000104.1:1891-6022 GCA_964589665.1 uncultured Limnohabitans sp.
GCGTACAGCGTGACGGTTCGCCGTTTGGGGCTGGACCCGGTGCGGGCCACCATGGCTATCACCGCATTTGCGTTTGTGGTCTATGTGCCTTGTTATGTGCTGGCGATGTTGACCGGGTTGGTGCCCTCGCACTTGTCGCAGGCGCCGGTCAGCGAGTGGCTGTTTCAGGCCATGTTCCAGGGGTGGGGATCGGTGGTGATTTCAGGCATCACTTTTACGCAAATGGTGCGTTACTACGGCCCGGTGCGTTCGACCATGATCACCGCGCTGGTGCCCGGCTTGTCGGCTTTGGGGGCGGTGATGTTTCTGGATGAACCCATGCACTGGCAAGTCCTGCTGGGCTTGGCC
This sequence comes from uncultured Limnohabitans sp., assembly GCA_964589665.1. Classification (GTDB taxonomy): domain Bacteria; phylum Pseudomonadota; class Gammaproteobacteria; order Burkholderiales; family Burkholderiaceae_C; genus Limnohabitans_A. The sequence goes on from CAZPTM010000104.1 coordinate 2,240, forward strand.
TTGGTAACGGCGGGTATTTTGTTTGGTGTGCGTCAGGCGCGCGCGCCTGCACTGCAAAAGGTGACGGCATGACCCTGGCCAAGCACAAGAACTGGCTGGTCATGGACACCAGCACCGAGGTGGTGTCACTGGCGGTGGCCCATGGCGCGCAGGTGTACACCCAGACTTTGCCGGGGGCGGCGCAGTCGTCGGCCTTGCTGATTCCGGGGTGCATGCAATTGCTCGATCAAGCGGGCTTGCGATTGCAGGAGCTCGATGGTTTTGTCTTTGGCCGTGGCCCAGGCTCGTTTACCGGCTTGCGCACGGCTTGTGCGGTCACACAAGGTTTTGCCTTTGCGGTGGACAAGCCGGTGTTGCCGGTGGACACCTTGCTGGCGGTGGCGGAGCAAACCCGTCTGGACCTGCAAGGCCCAGACAGTGCAACGCCCTTGACGGTGCTGGCACTGCTGGATGCGCGGATGAACGAAATTTACATGGCGCTGTACCGCTGGACGCCTGAGACGAGCTGGCAAAAGCTGTTGCCCCTGCAGGTGGCCCCCCAGCTGCCTGACGATCTGCCCTCAGATACGGTGGTGGCGGGCAACGCGGTGCAGGTGTATCCGGAGCGCATGCCTGCCAGTCTGCGCACCCATATGGTCTTGCCGACGGCGCAAGCCATGCTGAGCCTGGCGCCAGCGCTGTGGGCGGCTGACCAGGCCGTGCCTGCTGAGCAGGCCATGCCTTTGTACATTCGCGACAAAGTGGCGCAAACCACGGCAGAGCGTGAGGCAGCCAAGGCGGCGCAAAGTGGAGCCGCTGCATGAGTGAGCCTTGCTTGCGCCCTTTGACGGCACAGGACTTGCCACAGGTGCTGGCCATCGAGCAAACGGCGTACAGCCACCCTTGGAGTCAGGGTCATTTTGTGGATGCGCTGGCCAGTGGCTACTACTGCGTGGGTTGGTTTGAGAGCGAAGATTTGCGCGCTTATCTGGTGGCCATGCCAGGCGTGCAGGAAACGCATTTGCTCAACGTGACGGTGGCGCCGGAGCATCAGGGCAAGGGCCTGGCCAAACGATTGCTGCAGGACTGGCTGGAGTGGTCGCGCACGCAAGGTGCACAGCAGCTGTGGCTGGAGGTGCGCGAGAGCAATGCGCGGGCTTTGCAGATTTACGAACGTGCGGGTTTTGTGCGCATACACGTCCGCAAGGATTACTATCCGCTGGACCGCACGCGCCGTGAGCATGCTGTGGTCATGAGCCTGAAACTGGATTGAACATGAACGACCCCACCCACTTTGAACTGGATGCACGAGCGCGCGCCATGCTCGAAGAAATGGGTGTGCGTGTGTGGTGGCCCATGCCGCAGGCGCAAGCTTCCGTCCCCGAGTCGGAAGCGGCCTCGCCTGCCGTGCAAGACGCACCGGCTGTCCAAGCTGTGCAAGCGCCCACCACACCTGTACGGGCGGCAGCAGTACGCACCCAACCGCCAGCGCCGGCACCTGCGGCGAAGCCAGTGGCAATGGCCCCCGGGCCGTTGCCCGAGGTGCAGGGCTTGGACTGGCCTGCGCTGGAGCAGGCCGTGCAGCAATGCCAGGCCTGTGGTCTGTGCCAAAGCCGCAAAAACACGGTGTTTGGCGTCGGCGATGTGCAGGCGCAGTGGATGGTGATTGGCGAAGCACCGGGCGAAAACGAAGACTTGCAAGGCCAACCTTTTGTCGGGCAGGCGGGCAAGCTGCTGGACAACATGCTGCGCGCTATCGGTCTGGACCGGCAAGGTACAGGGCAAGCGAGTGTGTACATTGCCAATACCCTCAAATGCCGTCCGCCCGGCAACCGCAACCCGGAACCTCAGGAGCTGTCCACCTGCGCGCCCTACCTCGTGCGGCAGGTGCAGCTGGTCAAGCCCCAGATCATTTTGGCCATGGGCCGCTTTGCAGTGCAGTCTTTGTTGCAGACCACCGAACCGATTGGCAAGCTGCGTGGGCGGGTGCACCACTACCAGGGCGTGCCGGTGGTGGTGACATACCACCCGGCTTATTTGCTGCGCAACCCGGCTGACAAGGCCAAAGCCTGGGCCGACCTGTGCCTGGCCTTGCAGACGCAACAAGGCGCCAGCGCGGCTTGAAAGGGTTCAGGGCGTGCCGGTGGGGGCGCGGCTGAGCAGCATGGCGTCGCCGTAGCTGAAGAAACGGTAGCCCTGCGCAATCGCGTGCTGGTAGAGCTGGCGGATGTGGGTGTAACCCGCAAAAGCACTGACCAGCATCATCAGGGTGCTTTTGGGCAGGTGAAAGTTGGTCACCAGGCGGTCCACCACCTGAAACGCAAACCCCGGGGTGATGAAGATTTGTGTGTCACCTGTGGATTCGCCGCTACGCGCCCACGACTCCAGTGACCGCACCGTGGTCGTGCCCACGGCCACCACGCGCCCCCCTCGCTCGCGGCAACGCGCAATGGCCTGCTGGGTGGCCTCGGGCACTTCGTACCATTCGCGGTGCATCACGTGTTCGGTCAGCTGTTCGGTCTTGACCGGCTGGAAGGTGCCTGCGCCTACGTGCAAGGTCACGTGCGCACGCTCCACACCACGGGCATCCAGTGCTTGCAGCAAGGTATCGTCAAAGTGCAAGGCTGCGGTCGGCGCCGCCACGGCGCCGGGCGCACGGGCAAACACGGTCTGGTAGCGGCGCTCGTCTTCGGCGGTGTCGGTGTGGGTGATGTAGGGTGGCAGCGGCACGTGGCCGCAACGTTCCATCAGCGCATACGGGTCCTGGTCCAGTTTGAAGTGGAACAAGGCGCCTTGTTCATCGGGCCAGCGGCCCAGCAGCACCGCATCGCAATCTGCCTGGCCGACCGCCAAACGGATATGCGCGCCCGGCAAAGGCTTTTTGCTGACCTTCATGTGCGCCACGATTTCGTGGCCGGGCAGCACCCGCTCAATCAGGAGTTCCAGCTTGCCGCCCGAAGCCTTTTCACCAAACACACGGGCCTTGATGACCTTGGTGTCGTTAAAGACCAGCAAGTCGCCGGGGTTCAGCAAACCAGGCAGGTCGCGAAAAATACGGTCTACCGGTGCTGCGGCGCTGCCGTCGAGCAGGCGCGAGGCGCTGCGTTCGGTGGCGGGGTGTTGGGCGATCAGGGACTCGGGCAGGTCGAAGTCGAAATCCGAGAGGGTGTAGGCGGGCAGGGAGGCTGTGTTCATGATTCAGGGCCGGACAGACCCGTGCGAATAAAAGAATTGAAAAAGTGCAGAGGGCGATTGTGCCGCAAGCGCGCTGAAGCGGGCGCGCCCATGCACAATGTCGGCATGTCCGAAAAGGCCACCGCTTCCCCAAAACCGTCAGGCTCGCAGGCGCTGAGTGCACCTCAAAAAGCCCTGCGCAAATTGGGCTTGGTCCGCGACGAAGACCTGGCACTGCATTTGCCCTTGCGCTACGAGGACGAAACCCGCATCGTGCCCCTGGCGTCGGCGCGTGATGGACAAACCGTGCAGATCGAGGCCACGGTGACCTCCTGTGAGGTCAGCTACCGACCGCGCAGGCAGTTGCTGGTGACGGTCCGGGATGGCGACGAGGTGTGCATGCTCCGGTTTTTCAGTTTTTACCCGTCCCAGCAAAAAGCGCTGGCGGTGGGCTCGCGTGTGCGTGTGCGTGGCGAGGTGCGCTCAGGAATGATGGGGTGGACGATGATGCACCCTTCGTTCAAGACGGCTGGGGGCGAATTACCGCAGGCCATGACGCCGGTGTACCCCGCCAGCGCAGGTTTGCCGCAAGCGTATTTGCGCAAGGCGGTGGCGCAAGCCTTGAGCCGT
>CAZPTM010000105.1:0-5967 GCA_964589665.1 uncultured Limnohabitans sp.
CAAATTTGGATGCAAATTCCCATCAAAGTGGCTCAGTTTTCAAAGCCAATCAACAAACTGGTGGGCTGGGCTACAACACAGCCATCGAAGACGCTGTCAATTTGGCGTGGAAACTGGCTAACGTGTTGCGAGGAAATTCGCCCTTGTCACTCTTGGATACTTACGAGGCCGAGCGCAAGCCTCTAGCAGAACGCAATACAGGCTATGCGAGACTTTTTGCTGATTCTGTGGGACTGTTCGTTGCCAAGCCAGAATTGGACGAAGATTCTGAGAGTGGTAAAGCTGAACGTCAAATGGCGTCAGAGCACCTCAATCGACATGCGCGCCTTGAGTTCAATATTCCCGGGGTAACCTTTGGGGGGCGCTACGAGAAATCTCCTGTCATTGTTCACGATGGTGCTGTCCTGCCTCCCGATGAACCGAACAAATATGTCGCCACCGCGAGTCCAGGCGGTCGGCCCCCCCACGTTTGGCTTGAAGATGGTCAGTCGTTGTTCGATCTGTTTCACTCGGAGTGGACATTGCTTGCGCTTGGCTCCAATGCGCCTTCTACAGACGAGCTTGAGCGCGCGGCTCAATCGGTCAAGATGGATCTTCGCGTCGTGCGAATTCCCCAGAATGCTTTGCGCGACTTGTATGAAGCGCCATTGGCGTTGATTCGCCCCGATCAAATCGTCGCTTGGAGAGGCGCGTCGGATAAAGGTGCGCAGCAAATCCTCTCGCAAGTAATGGGGAACTGACAGCTCAAATAGAGCTCGTCCACCGCTTTTCATAACCATAGTGTGAAAATTCATCGACCAAAAAATCAATGAACGATCGAACTTTGGCTGACAGATACTTGCGGTTCGGATAGGCAATGCTGATCTGTAGTCTTGGCAAATCCCAGTCATTTAACACAGGCACCAAACGGCCAGCCACGATGTCGTCGTACACGATGTAACTCGGCTGTATGAGGATGCCAAGCCCATTGAGTGCTGCAGCACGCAAGACTTGCCCATCGTTGGATTCCAGTACGCCCTGGATATTTACGGTCTGGCGTTCATCACCACGACTGAATTTCAATTCGTTGGGGTTGTTTGCGTGAACGTAGATGAGTGTGTTGTGCTGAGTGAGACCAGCAGGGGTGCCAGGCAGACCTTTTCGGGCCACGTACGCAGGCGAAGCGGTGAGTATCCGCCGTGTAGATGCCAGCTTTCGGATGGTGATGGTGCTGTCATGTTCATACTCCCGCGTCCGTATTGCCACATCAATTCCATTGTCAATGATGTCCAGATAACGGTTGGCCGTTTCCACATGCACGCGCACTTGAGGATACATCTGGTGGTATTTAGGCAGCCGAGGCGCGATCAGTTGCATGGCAAACGACAACGAGGCACTGACGCGCAATACACCCGAGGGATTCAGCGCTGTCTGATGAATAGCCGCTTCGGCGTCTCGCAAATCAGAGAGTACGAGGCGCGCGCGCTCCAGAAAGTTCGTTCCCTCACTCGTCAGGTACAGCCTACGAGTGTTGCGCTCTACAAGCCGGACCTGCAGGCGCTCCTCTAACGAGGCTAAGTACCGCGTCGCAGCTGGATTTGACAGGCCTAAGGCCTCTGCAGCCGCTCCCATGCTGCCCCGGTCGGCCACCTCCACAAACAATGCCAACTCGGTGAAGCGGTCCATTTTTCCATCAATCGAAAAAGTAATTTCCAAATCTTCTATTGAAGAATCAATTTTGAAATTATAAAGTACATGGTTATCAAAGTTCAACAAGTTCATCCATTTAAGACGCCATGGGCAACCTCAACCAAGACAACATCACCCAGGCGGTCATCGCCAGCTTTGCCAACACGGCAGACCCACGGCTCAAAGAAATCATGACCAGTTTGGTCCAGCACCTCCACGCTTTTGCACGCGAAGTCAAACTGACGGAGGCTGAGTGGTTCAAAGGCATCGAATTCCTGACCCGCTGCGGCCACATCACGGACGACAAGCGCCAAGAATTGATTCTGCTCTCAGACGTGCTGGGGCTGTCGATGCTGACGGTGGCCATGAACAATGACAAACCGGCCGGTTGCACCGAGGCCACGGTGTTCGGCCCCTTCCACGTCGAAGGCGCTCCCCACTACGAGTTGGGGGACGATGTGGCCAACGGGGCCAAGGGAACGCCATGCGTGGTGCGTGGCACGGTCAAGGGGATTGGTGGTGAACCCATCCCGGGTGCTTACCTCGACGTCTGGCAATCCGATGACGATGGCCTCTACGACGTGCAACACGCAGATCTGGGGCACGCCCAGGCGCGCGGCATCCTGAAGGCCGATGCACAAGGGCGCTACCACTTCCGTTCCATCGTGGCAGTGCCTTACGCCATTCCGCACGACGGCCCGGTCGGTGCCATGCTGGAGGCCACCGGCCGTCACCCTTGGCGTCCGGCACACCTGCACTTCCTGGTCAAGGCGCCGGGCTACGAGACCTTGATCACCCATGTGTTCCGGGACCACAGCGACTACCTGGATTCCGATGCGGTATTCGGCGTTCGCCAGTCTCTGGTCTGTGATTGGGTACAGCAAGCCGACGGCACTTACCTCATGGAATACGACTTTGTCCTGAGCCCCCAGAAGTGAGATACGCGCGATGCTGTTTGCCTTCATCCTGATCGACAAACCCGGTGCGGTCGACCTGCGACTGCGGGTCCGACCGGAACACAAGATCTACCTCGAAGAAGCCGCGGACCGGATCGCCGTGGCAGGTCCCCTCACACACGACGACGGCATCACCATGCTGGGCAGCCTGCTGGTGATCGACTTCGCATCGCGCGACCAGGCGCATGACTGGCTGGCGAACGAACCCTTCATGAAGGCCGGTTTGTACGCCAGCACCACGGTGCACGCCTTCGTCAATCTGTGGCCACAAAAGGCCGGGTTCCCGCCGGAGACTAAACCGTGATCCGGCACATCGTGATGTGGAACGTGCGCGGCGATACGCCCGAAGAAAAAGCCGCCAACATCCACCGTCTTCGGCACAGCTTTCACAGCCTCAAGGGCCGCATTCCCGGCATGCTGTCGCTGGAAATCGGTGTGGACTTCAGCCGCATCGACTATTCCTGTGACGTGGTCCTCTGCAGCGAATTCGAGTCGCAGACGGCGCTCGACGCGTACGCCAAACACCCCGAACATTTGAGGGTCAAACAAGAACTAGGGGATCTGCGCATCGCGCGCCACCAAGTGGACTACCCGGTGTTGGAGTCCGCAGAAAACATGACTTCAGGATAACACCATGCGTGAGTTTGTTTTCAATGGCCAACCTTCCCGGGTCGTGTTTGGCCCCGGGTCGCTGATCCACATGGAGCGCGAGATCGAGCACTTGGGTGCCAGGCGTGCGCTGGTGCTATCCACGCCCGAGCAGGCGCAACAGGCGCAGATGGTCGCAGACCGGCTCGGCTCACGTGCGGCGGGCATATTTCCTCGTGCGGTGATGCACGTACCGATCGAAACCGCCCGCGAAGCGCGCGAAGCAGCGCGCCGGCTCGGGGCGGACTGTGCCGTGGCGATCGGCGGCGGTTCCACAGTCGGCCTGGGCAAGGCGATTGCGCTCGAGTCGGGTTTGCCAATTTTGGCCATTCCCACCACCTACGCCGGCAGCGAGATGACGCCCATCTACGGTATCACCGAGGCGGGCCTCAAGAAAACCGGGCGCGATGCACGCGTATTGCCACGCACGGTGATTTACGACCCGGAGCTGACCCTGAGTTTGCCCGTCATGATGAGCGTGACCAGCGGGTTGAACGCCATCGCGCATGCCGCCGAAGGGCTCTACGCCCAGGACAGCAACCCGGTGATGGACCTGATGGCGGAAGAAGGTATCCGGGCACTGGCGCAGGCACTGCCCCTCGTTCGTCAGCACAGCGGTGACATTGATGCCCGTGGCGACGCACTCTACGGTGCCTGGCTGTGTGGCTCTGTCCTCGGCAACGTGGGCATGGCGTTGCACCACAAGCTGTGTCACACCCTGGGCGGCAGCTTCAACCTGCCACACGCCGAGGTGCACACGGTGGTCTTGCCGCAGGCCATTGCCTTCAACGCCACGGCCGCACCCAAGGCCATGACCCGGATCGAACGCGCCCTGGGTGTCACAGGGAAAGTCAGTGCCGCCGCCGGGCTGTTCGACCTCGCCGCCAACAACGGTGCGCCGGTGGCGCTGCGGGACATTGGCATGAAGGAGTCCGATCTGGACCGCGCGGCCCACATCGCAGTGAGTAATCCCTACTGGAACCCGCGACCTCTTGGTGCAGAACAACGCAGCGATATCCGCGATTTACTTCACCGTGCTTACGAAGGCGTTCGGCCAGACTGAATGATGTCCTGCTCGCAGGTGGCCCTAAGGCACACCGGGGCTCCGGTATGGCGTCCATTTGCGAGCGCCATGGGGCGCTGCATCTAGCTTTTCTTTTGATGGATTTCCATGATCAACAAAATCTCTCCTTCCATCGCCGAAGCGCTTACCAGCATCGTTGACAGCGCAACCGTTCTCATCGGAGGCTTTGGCACCGCAGGCATACCCAACGAGCTCATCAATGGCTTGATCGAGCAGGGCGCGCGCGACCTGACGGTTGTGAACAATAACGCGGGTAATGGAGATTGCGGCTTGGCCGCGCTGCTCAAGGCGGGGCGGGTCCGAAAAATCATCTGCAGCTACCCGCGCCAGGCAGACTCTCACGTGTTTGACGAGCTCTATCGAGGCGGCAAGATCGAGTTGGAACTGGTCCCTCAAGGCAATCTGGCCGAGCGCCTGCGCGCCGCCGGTGCTGGTGTCGGCGCCTTCTTCACGCCCACGGGCTACGGCACTGACCTGGCGCGCCATGCCGATGGCAGCCCCAAGGAAACCCGCGTCATTGACGGCAAGCCCTACGTTCTGGAGTACCCCATCCACGGCGACCTGGCCCTCATCAAGGCCGAGCGCGGGGACCGCTGGGGCAACTTGGTCTACCGCAAGGCCGCGCGCAACTTCGGGCCGGTCATGGCCACCGCTGCCAAAGCCACCGTGGCCACCGTGCACGAGATCGCCGAACTTGGAACGATCGACCCCGAGACTATCGTCACCCCTGGCATCCACGTCTCGAAGATCGTGTGCATCGCCCACGCCGCCACCCAGGCCGGTGGCTTCAAGCAAGCCGCCTGACCCTGGAGCCACCCATGAGCAACTACCAACGTCGCAGCAAAGACCAACTCGCCAGGCGCGTGGCGCAGGACATCCATGATGGGGCCTATGTCAATCTGGGCATCGGCCAACCCACGCTGGTGGCCAACCACCTGCCCCCTGGCATTGAGGTGGTGCTGCACAGCGAGAACGGTATCCTGGGCATGGGCCCGGCACCCTCACCTGGTGAGGAAGACTACGACCTCATCAATGCCGGCAAGCAGCCTGTGACGCTGCTGCACGGTGGGGCCTACTTCCACCACGCCGACAGCTTCGCCATGATGCGCGGCGGCCACCTGGATATCTGTGTGCTGGGTGCCTTCCAGGTCTCTGCCACCGGCGACCTGGCCAACTGGAGCACCGGTGAGCCCGGGTCCATTCCGGCCGTGGGTGGTGCGATGGATCTGGCCATCGGCGCCAAGCAGACCTGGGTGATGATGGATTTGCTCACCAAGCAGGGTGAAAGCAAGGTGGTAGCGCAGTGCAGCTATCCGCTGACCGGTCTCGCTTGCGTCAAGCGCATCTATTCTGATCTGGCCACCCTGGCCTGCACCCCCAAGGGGCTGGCGCTGATCGACAAGGTCGATGGGCTGGACCTCGCCGAACTCGAACGCCTCGTGGGTCTGCCCATCCAGCCCTGACCTCCATGAACCACCAGACTTCACCATGAACGACGCCTACATCTGCGACGCGATCCGCACTCCCTTCGGCCGCTATGGCGGCGCCTTGTCCAGCGTCAGAGCCGACGAACTTGGTGCAATTCCGCTGCGGGCGCTGATGGCACGGAAC
>CAZPTM010000106.1:0-5958 GCA_964589665.1 uncultured Limnohabitans sp.
AATGGCCACCGGGAACATCCACATCGGCACCATGACGGGGAAATTGAAGGGCGTGATGCCCGCCACCACGCCCAGAGGCTGGCGCATGGTCCAGTTGTCGATGCCCGTGGACACCTGTTCAGTGTAGTCGCCCTTGAGCAGCTGCGGGATGCCGGTGGCGAATTCGACGATCTCGATGCCGCGCGTCACCTCGCCTTGTGCATCGGTGAACACCTTGCCGTGTTCGGCCGTGATCATGTGGGCCAGTGTGTCTTTGTGCTGGTTGAGCAGTTCCAGGAACTTGAACATGATGCGAGCGCGGCGCAGCGGCGGTGTGTTCGACCATCCGGGAAATGCGGCTTGCGCGGCAGCCACGGCTTTGTCCACTTCGGCGCTGTTGGCAAGGTGAACTTGACCAGTTACGGCGCCAGTTGCGGGGTTGGTGACGCTTTGATTGCGACCGGATGCTTCGGCAATTTGCCGGCCGTCGATGTAGTGCCCAATGTTTGCAATGCCCATGATTGTTTCCTCAGTTGGAGCGGTTTTGGACCGCAAAATGCAATGTGATGATTTCAGTCTAAAAAACATGTGAGCAAAGAACAAGCCATTCACATTGAATTGATTGTTCAAAATAGTGAACAATATGGGCATGGAAACACAAAAAATCAGCGCACTGTGGAGCCATCTTCATTGGCTCAGTGTTTTGGACCAACAAGGCAGCTATACCGCTGCAGCGGCCCGGTTGGGGGTGAGCAAGGCGGCAGTGAGCCAGCGCATTGCAGAGTTGGAACGAGCGGCGCGTGTGCCCTTGGTGCAGCGCACCACGCGCAGCGTGCGCCTGACCGAAGCGGGTCAGCGGCTGGTGGATGAGACGCGAGCCTCGTTTGATCAAATTGCCCAAAGCTTTGAACAGGTTCGCGATTTGGCGCAACAGCCCAGCGGACTGGTTCGAGTCACTGCGCCGGTTGCGTTGGCGCGTCAGCAACTTATGCCTTTGTTGACGGAGTTTTTGCGCCTGCATCCGCAAGTGCGTCTGGAGTTGGATATGGCTGATCGTTTGCGAACGTTAGCGACAGAAGGCTTTGATCTGGCCATCCGGCACACCGAGCGTGCACCGGACACCCACGTCGCCTGGGCACTGTGTGATACGGCTTCTGTGCTCGTGGCATCGCGGGCATATTTGCGTCGTACGGGTACGCCCAAAGTGCCTGGAGAATTGCAAGAACACAACTGCTTGCATTACCCGCGTTCGCAAGAAATACCAGTGTGGAGCTTTTCTCCAATCAAAGCCTCCAGGAAAAGAGAACACATCAATGTTCCTGTGCGAGGAGCCTTGGCCGCCAACAACAGCGAGGCTTTGCGGGAGGCGGCCCTCGCTGGGGCGGGCATAGCTTTGCTTCCGGACTTCTCGGCGCAGGAGGCTTTGTTGAAGGGGCAGTTGCTTCAGGTCTTACCCGATTGGCATGTCGATGGCGGTTTTGCGCGACACATCTTTGCCATTCGGCCTTACACGCCGCATGTGCCACGTGCAGTTTCTGCGCTGGTGGCACATTTGCGCAAGGGATTGGCGCAGGGTTTTGTACTCCAGTGATTGGGGCTGCTCAACCGGCCAGTGCCGGGAACAGTTTATGAAGACCGTTGGTCATCACTTCGACAGCGAGTGCGGCAAGGATCAGGCCCATGAGACGGGTCATGACGTTGATGCCTGTTTGGCCCAACACGCGTGCAATCGGGGTGGCCAAGGAAAAACACAAGGCAGTTGCACCAGCCACCACCACTCCGTAGCCCAGAAGGGTCAGAAGCTGAACGGCGTTCTTGGCTTGTTCTGCGTAAATCACCACCGTGGACATGGTGGCAGGGCCAGTAAGTAAAGGGATGGTCAGGGGCACTACGGCAATGCTGTCCTTGATGCCTGCGCTTTGAATTTCATCTGCATTGGCGCGAGCCTCGGCTGGTTGTGCATTGATCATGGACAGCGCCGAGGTCATCAACAGTAAACCTCCACCAACCTGGAAACTGGCCAGCGAAATCCCGAAGAATTCCAGCAAGTGCAAACCCAGCAGGGCGCAGCCAGCAATCACCGCAAAGGCGGTACCGCTGGAAATCCAGACGGTGCGCTGGCGCTGGACTGCGCTAAAGCCCTGGGTGTAGTGAATGAAAAACGGGACGATGGCCAAAGGGTTCACAATGGCCAGCAGGGTGACAAGGGGTTTGAAGTCCATGCGCGCATTGTGCCGTCAGATCAGCGACCGCCGGAGACGTCAATCAAACTCATGGTGGTGTAGCTGGCTGCATCGGACAGCAACCAGACAATCAGCTCGGCCACCTCTTGCGCAGACCCGCCACGGCCCATAGGCACCTGGTGCTGCAAATCGCGCACGCGGTTGGGCAGGCCACCGGAGGCGTGGATGTCGGTTTCGATCAGACCTGGGCGAACCGCGTTGACGCGGATACCCTCGCCGCCCACTTCCTTGGCCAAGCCAATGGTGAAGGCATCAATGGCACCTTTGGCTGCTGCGTAGTCCACGTACTGACCGGGAGCGCCAAGCCGTGCCGCCGCGCTGGAGACGTTGACAATGCTGCCGCCTTGGCCACCCAGTGAAGTGCTCATGCGTCGCACCGCTTCGCGGGCGCAGAGCATGCTGCCCATGACGTTGATGTCAAACATGCGCCGCCAGCGCTCCAGGCTCTGGTCTTGTACCCGGGCGGTGACGTCTACAACCCCTGCGTTGTTGACCAAGCCTGTGAGGTGTCCCAGCTTGGCATCGATCTGCTCGAACATGCGCAGTACCTGGTCTTCGTCGGCCACATCGGCTTGCACGGCCATGGCATGCCCGCCCTGGCTGCGAATGCTGCGCACCACTTCATCCGCAGCTAGCGAGTTGGCGCTGTAGTTGACAGCCACAGCCCAGCCTTGCTGCGCGGCCAGTTTGCAGGTGGCTGCACCGATGCCTCGGCTGCCACCGGTCACCAACAAGACTTTCTCCATGACCCCTCCTGGGCAAGAATGGCAAACAAGCGTTACAAACGCATGATTCGCATTAAACCTCAGCAAGGAGACAACATGGGTCACACAGTCGACTACTACCTCGCCCCTCAAAGTCCCTGGACCTATTTGGGCCACCAGCGCTTTGCCGACATGGTGCACCGCACGGGTTCGGTGGTGCGCATTCGGCCGATGGATTTGGGCAAGGTGTTTCCGGTGTCGGGTGGGTTGCCCTTGGGTCAGCGTGCGCCCCAAAGGCTGGCATACCGGCTGACGGAGTTGGCGCGGTTTCGTGATCACTTGGGTGTGCCGATGAATCTGCAGCCCAGGTTTTTTCCGGTGGCAGGCGATCCTTCGGCACGCTTGATTCTGGCTGCGGATATGGCGCTGGGCGCAGAGGCGGCCATGGAAGTGACAGCTGCCGTGCTGACAGCGTGCTGGGCGCAGGAGCGCAACATTGCCGATGCGCAGGTGCTGGCCGAATTGCTGCAAGAGCAAGGCTTGCCTGCCGACTTGTTGGAGCAAGCTCAGCAAGCGACGGTGCAAGAGCACTACGAAGCCTGCACACAAGCGGCCATAGATGCGGGCGTGTTTGGTTCGCCCAGCTATGTGATTGGCGATGAAATTTTCTGGGGCCAGGATCGGCTGGACTTTGTTGAGCGTGCCCTGACTCAGGTCTGAACAAGGAGCCCTTATGGGACAGATGATTGAATTGCTCGCTGCTGATGGCGCACGTATTCCAGCGTATGAAGCCCGGCCAACGGGTGCCTGCCGTGGTGGTGTGGTGGTTATTCAGGAAATCTTCGGGGTCAACAGCCACATTCGCAGCGTGGCCGATGGCTATGCGGCCCAAGGTTATGTGGCGGTAGCGCCAGCTTGCTTTCACCGCGTCAAAGCAGGCGTGGAGCTGGGTTACAGCGAAGCCGATATGGGCGAAGGCTTTGGCTACAAGACAGCGGTGGAGGCCTTGCCTGCGCCGGGTGTTTTGCAAGACATTCAGGCTGCCATAGACCATGCCGCTGAGGTTTCGGGTGCCAAGGTGGGCATCGTGGGTTACTGCTGGGGTGGTTTGCTGACCTGGCGCTCGGCCTGCGTGCTCAAAGGCTTGAGTGCGGCAGTGCCCTATTACGGCGGAGGCATGACGACCGAAACCGAAGTGGCGCGCACGGCCCAGGTACCCGTATTGGCACATTTTGCCGAGATCGACAAATACATTCCCATGGACGGGGTACAGGCTTTTGCCAAGGCCCATCCAAATGTGCAGGTGCACACCTACAACGCGCACCATGGTTTTAACTGCGATCAACGCGGCGCTTGGGATGCACCTTCAGCCCATTTGGCCCGAGAGCGCACCCTGGCCTTTTTTGCACAACACCTAGTCTGAGAGGTTTGTGGGCTTATTCGCTGGCTTTTGCCAGGTAGCGTTTGCGCCAGAACAGCACAGCAAGCGCTAAGGCGATGAGTCCCATGGTGGTGATGGTCCACCAAAAAGCGCTGGCCTGATGCAGCCAGGGAATGAACTCGAAGTTCATGCCAAAAATGGCTGCAATCAGGTTGAGCGGCAAGAAAATGGCAGTGAGCGCCGTGAGCGTGCGCATGATGTCGTTGGTGCGGTTGCTTTGCACGTTGAAGTGCATCTGCACCGCAGACTCTGTGTTGTGCTCGAGTCTGCGCACATGCTGCGCGACGCGGTCAATGTGCTCAAGCACATCTCGGCTGCGAATTTTGAGTAAATCCAGGTCGCGTGCCACCTCAGCCTGCACGTTGACTTGATCGCTGTTGAGGGACTCGATCCAGTTGAGCAAGGCGGTGCGCTGGTCGTCGCACAAGGATTCGAGCTGGTGCAACGCGGCGCGCGCTTGCAGCAGTGCATCCCAACGGACAAAGCGTGTGCGTGGATTGAGCAGTTGGGCTTGCCAGTGGTCCAGCTGATGGCTCAAGGTTCGCCGCAGATCGAGATAGCCATCAACCATTTGACTGATGATGCGCAGCATCATGTCTGCAGGGCTGCCCGGGATACCGCGCGCACCGGTGGACCGCGCATCGTGCTCATTGAGCCGCTGTTCGGCGGTAGCCAGCAGCCGGGAGGCATAGGCATCGCGGACAGCGCAATCGTCGGGGTGGACACTCAGCAAAATGCGATCGAACACGGCAAAACCGACGGGACGAGTGTGCAGGCGCCGCAACGTTGGCGGGCCTGCTCGCTCGGCAGGGTTGTGTTCTGATGGGGGGTGCTCGGTGGAGGCCAGCCGCCGAAAGACCATCAGGTCGTAGTGTGCGCTGTAGTCAAAGTGCGACGGCAATTGCGCATTGAGCAAATCCGAGACGTGCAGGTCAACCAGATTGCGCCCGCTCAAGCGCTCCAGGGTGTGCTGCAGTTGCGGCAGCTGCGACTTGAAGCGCGAGCGCGAGCAGGCGATCCAGACATAACCAGATGTTGGCAGTTGCTCAGGCAGCCCCGATATTTCTGTAACGCGGACGCCTTCGATTGTGAAGATGCGCATGTGCCGCACCCAGGTGTTCAGTGCTGTTGGTTGACGATACGTGCCACGTCGCGCGCAAAGTAGGTCAGCACACCGTCGGCACCGGCGCGCTTGAAGGCCAGCAGGCTTTCGAGCATGACGGCGTCGTGGTCCAGCCAGCCGTTTTGGGCTGCGGCCTTGAGCATGGCGTATTCACCGCTCACCTGGTAGGCGAAAGTCGGCACTTTGTACTCGTCTTTCACGCGGCGCACAACGTCCAGGTAAGGCATGCCGGGCTTGACCATGACCATGTCGGCGCCCTCGGCAATGTCCATGGCCACTTCGCGCAGTGCTTCGTCGGTGTTTCCCGGGTCCATCTGGTAGACCTTCTTGTTGCTTTTGCCCAGGTTGGCGGCAGAGCCCACCGCGTCGCGGAAGGGGCCATAAAAGGCGCTGGCGTATTTGGCGCTGTAGGCCATGATGCGGGTGTGAACATGGCCTTTGGCTTCCAGTGCCTGGCGAATCGCACCG
>CAZPTM010000107.1:0-5900 GCA_964589665.1 uncultured Limnohabitans sp.
TGATGCCTTGCTTGCGACGAATATCGCGCTCGACCTTGTCCATGTCCATCTGACCGGCCTTGGCCGTCAGTTGTGAAGGCAGTTTGTCCATCAGGCTGGACAGGCCGCCCATCTGTTTCATTTGCTGAATTTGCGCCAGGAAATCGTTCAGGTCAAAGCCGCCACCGCCTTTGACTTTGGCGGCCAGCTTTTGCGCGGCCTCCATGTCCACACCGGCCGCAACTTGCTCGACCAGTGCGACGATATCGCCCATGCCCAAAATGCGCCCGGCGTGCCGTTCGGCGTCGAACACTTCCAGGCCGTCTATCTTCTCGCTGGTACCCGCAAACTTGATCGGTGCACCGGTGATCTGACGCACCGACAGCGCCGCACCGCCGCGAGAGTCGCCGTCGAGCTTGGTCAGCACGATGCCCGTCAGCGGCAGCGCTTCGCCAAAGGCCTTGGCGGTGTTGGCCGCGTCCTGGCCCTGCATGGCATCGACCACGAACAGGGTTTCAACCGGCTTGAGTTCGGCATGCAGGCCTTTGATCTCCGCCATCAGCGCTTCGTCAATCGCCAGGCGACCAGCGGTGTCCACCAGCAGCACATCAAAGTAGTGTTTGCGGGCGTAGTCGATGGCGGCGCGGGCGATGTCGATCGGCTTTTGGTCCGGCGTGCTCGGGAACCATTCGGCCCCGGCCTGCGCAGTGACAGTTTTGAGCTGTTCAATGGCGGCAGGGCGGTAGACGTCGCCCGAGACCGTCAGCACTTTCTTTTTGCGCTTTTCGATCAGGTGCTTGGCCAGCTTGGCGGTGGTGGTGGTTTTACCCGCACCTTGCAAGCCGGCCATCAAGATGACGGCGGGCGGCTGCGCGGCCAGGTTGATGTCGGCCACGCCCTCGCCCATGGTGGCGGCAAGCTCCTTGTTGACGATGCCCACCAGCGCCTGGCCCGGCTTGAGCGAACCCATGACCTCCTGCCCAAGCGCCTTGTCCTTGACGCGGGCAATGAAGTCGCGCACCACGGGCAAGGCCACGTCCGCCTCCAGCATGGCCATGCGCACTTCACGCAACATGTCGGCCACATTGGATTCGGTGATGCGCGCCTGACCACTGAGGGTCTTGACCAGGCGCGAGAGTTTGTCGGTCAGGGCTGATGCCATGGGGCAATTCCAAACAAGAAAGAGGGCTAAACTTAGGCCATGATTCTAACGACTGGCCCTTTCTGGACATGGCCCGCCGGTGTGGTGGCCACCTTGGCTTATGCCGTGCCGGCTCTGGCCGCGCGGCGCCTGGGCGATCAAGCCGCCCAGCGCTGGCTCTGGCTGGCCTGGGCCAGCCATGCCCTGAGCCTGCTGGGCTTGCTGGTGGGTGGGCTGCACTTTGGTTTTGGCCCCGCCTTGTCGGTTACGGCCTGGCTGATGTTGACGGTGTACATGGTCGAGTCGCAGCTTTACCCGCAGCTGCGCGCCCGCTGGGCCATGGGCATGCTGGGCGCACTGGCGGTGTTGCTGGCCCTCATTTTCCCGGGCGCAGGCATGCATATGGCCCGCTCGGCCTGGCTGCCACTGCACCTGGCTTTGGGCCTGTCAGCTTATGGTTTGTTCGCCGCCGCGGTGGTCCACGCCTGGATGATGACGCGAACCGAACAACTGATCCGCTCCGGGCGCGATGCTGACACCGGCCTGCCCCTGCTCACACTGGAGCGATTAACCTTCAATTTCGTCTACGCCGGCTTTGTACTGCTGACAGCCACCCTCCTGGCAGGCATGGTGTTTGGCGAGCAGCTGTACGGTCACGCCTGGCGCTGGGACCACAAGACCGTGTTTGCCCTGATGGCCTGGCTGACCTTTGTGGTGCTGATCGTAGGACGCCATCGCCTGGGCTGGCGCGGCAAAAAGGCCGTGCGTGTGCTCTACGCCGGAGCGATGTTGTTGCTGCTGTCGTATGCAGGTTCGCGCTTTGTGCTTGAAGTGTTTCTGGGCCGCGTGGCCTGAAACCCGCTTGAAAATTCCGAGATGAGAGTCTTGTTTTGGTTGCTTTTGATCGGCTGGGTGGTCTGGATGATCACCCGCCAGCGCAAGCCAGCGGCCCCAGCATCCAGCACCACAAACGTGGCCCCCATGCAAGACATGGTGGCCTGCGCGCACTGCGGCATTCACCTTCCCAAACATGAAGCTGTCCAAGGGGCGCGAGGCGTTTACTGCAGCACCGAGCATCGCGCCGTCGCCCACGACCACCATCCTGGCTGAACCGCATGGCTCACGAAGCACTTTGGAATCAAGGCTGGTACGCCAAAGCGCAGCACCTGAATTCGCCCAATTTCGGACCACGGCCCGCAAGAGCCTGCATTGATTTGGTTGTGGTGCACTCCATCAGCTTGCCCCCTGGGCAATATGGTGGTCCCGAAGTGTTGCAGCTTTTCACCAACAGCCTGGACTGGGAGGCGCACCCTTACTTTCAGCAAATTCGAGGTCTGGAGGTATCGGCCCACTTTTTTGTCCGTCGGGATGGCAGCCTCTGGCAATGTGTCAGCGCCGACGACAGGGCCTGGCATGCCGGCAACTCCAGCTACCGGGGACGCAGCAACTGCAACGACGACTCCATTGGCATCGAGCTGGAGGGCCTGGAGGGCGAGCGCTTCGAGCCCGCACAATACCTGACATTGGCACAGCTGTGTCAGGATCTTGCGAAGGCCTACCCGATTGCGCACGTTGCCGGTCACGAACACATTGCGCCTGGACGCAAACAAGATCCTGGCCCTGGTTTCGACTGGCTGCAATTGCGCAAAGACACAGCCTGGCCGGATCGGTGTTTTCCCTTATCCTGAAAATATTTTTATTTTTTTGTTTGCAATAAAACCACCAGATTGGTGCATTTTTTTTGCTTCAGACAAAGTCAAACCTTTCGCATATTCTGGTGCCATGCGGGCTGGCATGGCAAATGCCTTTTCCAGGCTCATGAAAACGGGCTTTCTCCACCTCCCGCCCCTCCAGTCAAGGCCTGAAAAGCCCGCTTTCAAATTGCGAAACACCCCGCTGCACCGCAGCTGTTCGGGTATGCACCAAGTTCGTTCCCAAATCTAGAAGGTACACTACCGGTAGTGTCTTGAACGCGTCACGAACACCATATATAGTGTCCACGTGCTTTACGATGCTCACTGAGTGCAGCCCCTTGCCAGCACCCCAAAACACCATAAACACCAGAACAGAGAAGACCATGACCCTGCAAACCGATCAAACCATTCCTCCCTCTTCTTCTGGGCTGATGAGCCTGCCCACCGCCGCCGCCAAATCCGGCAACAACGTGCATGCCTTGGCCAACTACCAGATCATTCGCCGCAACGGCGCCGTTGTGCCCTTTGAGCCCAACAAAATTGCGGTCGCCATGATGAAGGCCTTCCTGGCCGTGCACGGCACCCAAGGCGCCGCATCCGCAAGCGTTCGAGAAGCCGTGGACGAGCTGACCCAGACCGTGGTCCGTGCCTTGGTGCGTTCGCGACCGGGCGGCGGTACCTTCCACATTGAAGACGTGCAAGACCAGGTCGAGCTGGGCCTGATGCGCAGCGGCCACCACGAAGTCGCTCGTGCCTACGTGCTATACCGCGAGCGTCGCACGCAAGAACGCGCGCAACATCAGCAGGAACAAACCGCTGCCGCAGCTCAAGCGCAACCCGCACTGCATGTGGTCGATGGTGAAAAACGCGTGGCCCTGGACATGAACTACCTCAAAGGCATCGTCTCCAAGGCTTGCGAGGGTCTGGGCAAAGACGTGAGCCCCGAGCCCATCGTGGCCGAGACCATGCGCAACCTGTACGACGGTGTGCCCCTGCAAGAGGTCTACAAGGCCTCCATCCTGGCCGCGCGCACTCTGATCGAAAAAGAACCCGACTACACCTACGTGACCGCGCGTCTGCTGATGCACACGATCGCCAAGGAGATCCTCGGCCAGGAGCTGACGCAAGAAGAAGTAGCAGCAGCCTACCCCAACTACTTCCCGCAATTCATCAAAAAGGGCGTCGACAACGAACTGCTCGACGCCAAGCTGCTGGAGTTTGACCTGGCCAAGCTGGCTGCAGCACTCAAGCCCGAGCGAGACCTGCAGTTCGACTATCTGGGCTTGCAAACCCTGTACGACCGCTATTTCCTGCACGTGCGCAAAACCCGCATCGAGATGCCCCAGGCCTTCTTCATGCGGGTGGCCATGGGCCTGTCGCTCAATGAGGTCAACCGCGAAGCCCGTGCGATCGAGTTCTACGAGATCCTGTCCACCTTCGACTTCATGTCGTCCACCCCCACGCTGTTCAACAGCGGCACGCTTCGTTCGCAACTGTCGTCGTGCTACCTGACGACCGTGCCCGACGACCTGGACGGCATTTATGAATCCCTCAAGGAAAACGCGCTGCTGTCCAAATTTGCCGGTGGCCTGGGCAACGACTGGACACGCGTGCGTGCCTTGGGCTCGCACATCAAGGGCACCAACGGTGAATCGCAAGGTGTGGTGCCGTTCCTTAAAGTGGTCAACGACACGGCCGTGGCCGTCAACCAAGGCGGCAAGCGCAAGGGCGCAGTGTGCGCCTACCTGGAATCCTGGCACCTGGACATTGAAGAGTTCCTGGAACTGCGCAAGAACACCGGCGACGACCGCCGCCGTACGCACGACATGAACACCGCTAACTGGATCCCCGATCTGTTCATGCGCCGCGTGATGGAAAAGGGCACCTGGACACTGATGTCGCCTTCCGACTGCCCTGACCTGCACGACAAGTTCGGCTCTGACTTCGAAAAAGCTTACCTGGCCTACGAAGAAAAGGCGGCTCGCGGCGAGATCAAACCCGCCAAACAAATTCAGGCCGTAGACCTGTGGCGAAAGATGCTCTCGATGCTGTTCGAGACCGGCCACCCCTGGATCACGTTCAAAGACCCCTGCAACGTGCGTTCGCCCCAGCAGCACGTTGGCGTGGTGCACTCGTCAAACCTGTGCACCGAGATCACGCTCAACACCAGCGACACCGAAACCGCTGTGTGCAACCTCGGCTCGGTGAACCTGGCTCGCCACCTCAAGGACGGTGCCAACGGCAAGGAACTCGACCACGAGAAACTGCGCAAGACCATCTCCACGGCCATGCGCATGCTCGACAACGTGATCGACATCAACTACTACGCCGTCAAGAAAGCGCGCGAGTCCAACCTGCGCCACCGCCCCGTGGGCATGGGCCTGATGGGCTTCCAGGATGCGCTGTATGAAATGCGCACCCCCTACGCCAGCCAGGCTGCTGTCGAATTCGCCGATCAGTCGATGGAAGCGATTTGCTACTACGCATACTGGGCCTCGACCGAACTGGCCAAAGAGCGCGGCAAATACTCCAGCTACAAAGGCTCGCTGTGGGACCAGGGCATCCTGCCCCCGGACACGCTGGATCTGCTCGAACGCCAACGTGGCGGTTATGTGGAGGTGGATCGCTCCGCTACGCTGGACTGGGACGCCCTGCGCAAAAAAATTGCTGCAGACGGCATGCGCAACTCCAACTGCGTCGCCATCGCACCCACCGCCACCATTTCCAACATCATTGGGGTGGACGCCTCGATCGAGCCTTGCTTCGGCAACCTCTCGGTCAAGTCGAACCTGTCGGGCGAGTTCACCATCATCAACAGCTACTTGGTACGCGATCTCAAACGCCTGGGGCTGTGGGATGACGTGATGGTCATGGACCTCAAACACTTTGATGGCTCTCTGCGACCCATTGACCGCGTGCCACAAGACATCAAACAGCTGTACGCCACCGCGTTTGAAGTCGAACCGCAATGGCTGGTCGAAGCTGCTGCACGTCGCCAGAAGTGGATCGACCAAGCGCAGTCGCTCAACATCTACATGGCAGGCGCTTCAGGCAAAAAACTCGACGACACCTACAAGCTCGCCTGG
>CAZPTM010000108.1:0-497 GCA_964589665.1 uncultured Limnohabitans sp.
GTTCGACCCCAAAACCATGGGCACCGTGCCCAACGTGGGTTTGATGGCTCAGCAGGCCGAAGAATACGGCTCGCACGACAAGACGTTTGAGATTCCTGAAGACGGTGTAGCCAATATCACCGACATCAACACCGGTGAGGTGCTGCTCAGCCAGAACGTGGAAGAAGGCGATATCTGGCGCATGTGCCAGGTCAAGGACGCCGCGATCCGCGACTGGGTCAAGCTGGCTGTCAACCGTGCCCGCAACTCCGGCATGCCAGTGGTGTTCTGGCTTGACCAGTACCGCCCACACGAAGCGCAGCTGATCACAAAGGTCAAGATGTACCTGCACGAGCACAACACCAGCGGTCTGGACATCCAGATCATGAGCCAGGTGCGTGCCATGCGTTACACCCTAGAGCGCGTGATTCGCGGTCTGGACACCATCACCGCCACCGGCAACATCCTGCGCGACTACCAGACCGACCTGTTCCCCATCATGGAACTGGGCACCTCGG
>CAZPTM010000108.1:507-5864 GCA_964589665.1 uncultured Limnohabitans sp.
TGGTGGCGGCATGTACGAAACCGGTGCAGGCGGCTCGGCTCCCAAGCACGTGCAGCAGTTGGTCGAAGAAAACCACCTGCGTTGGGACTCGCTGGGTGAATTCCTGGCGCTGGCCGTGTCGCTCGAAGATTTGGGTCACAAAACCGGCAACGCCAAGGCACAGTTGCTGGCCAAGACTCTGGACTCAGCCACAGGCAAACTGCTGGACAACCGCAAGAGCCCCTCGCCCAAGACCGGCGAGCTGGACAACCGCGGCAGCCAGTTCTACCTGGCCATGTACTGGGCCCAAGAGCTGGCCAGCCAAAATGAAGACAAAGCCCTGGCCGACAAGTTTGCACCGTTGGCCAAACAGATGGTCGACAACGAAGCCAAGATCGTGTCCGAGCTCAACGCCGTTCAAGGCAAGCATGTCGATATCGGTGGCTACTACATGCCCGACACCGACAAGCTGCACAGCGTGATGTGCCCCAGCGCCACGCTCAACGGCATTTTGGGCAAATTCGCAGCCTGATCGGTCTTTGCACCGAACACAAAAAAACCACCCTCGGGTGGTTTTTTTGTGGGTGCGCCAAAATCAGGCGGCGTGCTTTTGCAGCAACTTGTACAACTCGTCTTTCAATGCGAGTTTTTCTTTTTTCAGCGCTTCAATTTCCTCAGCGCGAGCATGCACATGACCCTGATTGCCCTCCAGATTCTTGATCTGCTGGTCCAGATCGTTGTGGCGTTCGAACTGAGTCTTGAAGTGCAGGTTGGTGGTTTTGAGGGTGGTGATCAAGTCACGGTATTCAGGAAACATCTTCACTCCTTGTTGATAAACAGATGGAATGGTTTCACTTTAGCGCCAAACTGCCGCCCGAGCAGCGCAACGCCGATCAATCTGCCTTCGTCTTGATGTGCGACAAGAATTGGGACAAGCTCCAGGCAGTCACACACAGCCCCACTGCGCCGAGGGCCAACACCATATAGACGCCACGCAGGCTCCAGATCTCTGCCAGATACCCCAACAACAATGCAGCCAACTGCGAACCGACTGTGAAGGTGATCATCAAAATGGCGGACAACCTGGGGGCCTGCGCAGGAAAACCTTGCAAAGCACTGCCCAGCAAAATCGGAAAGCCCACTGACACCCCCAACCCTGCCAAAAAATTCAGCGCAGCCAGGGGCCAGAAACCGACCTTAGTGGGCAACAACGCCATACCCAGCAGAGCCAAGGCACACAACACACTCAAGCCCATGAGCTTTTGTTCCATGCGCCAACGGCTGTGCACAAAGGCCTGCCACAGACGACCTGTGGTCATGCCCGTCATGAAAAACCCCAACGCCAATCGCGCTGCCTGGTCGCCCATGCCCAAACCCAAAGAGGCATAACTAACGAACCAAAAGTATTGCCCCCACTCCACAAAACCACTGAAGACACCTGCAGCGCACACCCGGCGCACCAGAGGCTGACGCAGCAAATGACCGTAACCTTGTTGAACTGAAGCCAGAACAACATCGTCATCATGGTGCACACGAAACGCTGCGCTTTGCAGGCGATGCTTTTGCAGCGTCATGATCCACAAGCTCAGCGCCAGTACACCAAACACGGCATACGGGGCACGCCACCAGGGTGTCAGTAACAAAACGGCACTGACCAGCAAAGGCGACAAAATCGTGCCCGTGGAATAACTCACATCCACCAGGCTGATGATGCGGGTGCGCTCTTCAGCGTCATCGCTGATTTCAGACAGCAGCCCGTGCCCCAAAGTGAACAAGGCCGTTTCGAAGACAGCAATCAACACCATGCATAGCGCAAGGCTGACAAAACCTGGCGCCATCAACAAACCCATCAGCGCAAGCATGACAGCTCCCGCGTAGGTGCGCAGCAAGCGACGCGGAAGGAAGCGTTTAGCGATGGCCCCACCGAGCAAAGAGCCCGCAGCGCCACCACTGGTCCAGAGAGCCATGAGCCAGCCCACCTGGTCAAAACTGAACCCCATCTGCTCCCGCAAATTGGGCGTGACCGCGCCAAGCAACGCGCCAAAGATGCCCCAGATGAGCGCGCAATACAAAATGATCCAAGCCACAAAAGGCAAGCGACGCAGGCGTTGCAATGGCGAGACTGATACGGATGTCAAACGGCTCATGAACAGCATTGGGGTAAGGTGAGTGCAGATTGTCCTTGCTGCCGGCACTGCGCGAGCGGTTGCGCCCCAAAAAGAACTGCGTTGGTAACTGTAATCACCAGAAAAAAGAAATGGCCCCGAAGGGCCATCTCAAGCAATGGACAAGAAGAAATTACTTCTTCTTGTTCACGGCGGCTTTGAAGCCAGCGCCAGCGGTGAACTTGGGCACAGTGGCAGCTGCGATCTTCAGCTTCTCACCAGTGCGAGGGTTCTTACCGGTACGAGCAGCACGCTTGGCAGCCTTGAAGGTACCGAAACCAATCAGCTGGACGTCCTGCTTCTTGGCCACCGTTTTCACGATGGTGTCCACAACGGCGTTCAGTGCGCGGGTTGCGGCAGCCTTGGACAGATCGGTTTCTTTGACGATGGCTTCAATCAATTCAGCTTTGTTCACGCGAGGTCTCCTTTCAAATGAACAGTTGCTATTGTGCCCTAGGAATGGGTCATCAAGACCAAATCATTCTCAATGCAAACCCTAAAAAAAACACGCCAACCAAGCCCATACAGGCTGATGCCAAGCGGTTTTGCGACTGAAAGCGGCTTTTGAGCCGCGCACCAGCAACAATCAGCATCCACAAATACAGGAAACTACAGACCTGCACGACGATGCCCAAAACCAGATAGGCCAGCGCCGGCGAGGACGCATCAGGACGCACAAACTGCGTGAAAAAAGCCAGAAAAAACAATATGGCTTTGGGATTGGTCAACGACAAGGTCAACGCACGCCAATAGGGCTTGGGCGCCTTCATGAAGCCTTGCTCGTCCGCCGCAAAAGCCAGTTGGTCACTGCGTTGCAACAGCCATCTGCGCCTTGCCTGGCGCAGTAACTGTGCACCAATAAAGCCCAAGTACAAGGCTCCTGTCGCCTTGAACAACATGAATGCTGTTGGGAAAAGGTGCATCATTGACGCCGCACCGGAGGCCGTGGCCAACATCAACAGCGTGTCCCCAGTAAAGATTCCCGCAGCTGCCTGCCAGCCTCTGCGATGGTCATGTCTTGCTGATGCCGTGATGACATACAAAGAGTTAGGGCCCGGCAACAAAACGATGATGATCGTGCCCAGCAAAAACTGCCAAAAATTATGGATACCCAAGTCCATCCGACGTCCGTTTCCAACATTTAATGAGCGTGACCATATCTCAAGACCGCTCAAAAATTCGCACTCAGGAATTGATTCTTATCAAGGGTTTTTCCTGAGCTCCATTTTGATCCAGCATGGGAATATATAAGCCCGTACTTAAATCAGGTTTCAGCAATGAAAAAAATACTGTCTCCTCAAACTGTAAGGCTCATGGGTGCATTGCTCCTGAGCGTAAGCAGCGGCCATGCCTTTGCACAAAACAGCAGTCAAATGCTTCACCAACGCGCGACAGCAGCCATGTGCGCCAACTGTCACGGCACTGATGGTCGCACCATCGATGGCTCTGCCATCCCTTCTCTGGTGGGCATGCCCAAGGAGTACATGATTCGCCAGTTGGATGCTTTCAAGAACGGCAAGCGTGAAGCCACCGTGATGCATCAAATCACCAAAGGCCTGACTGCTGAACAAATTGAAGCCGTCGCCAATTACTACGCATCCACCAAGCGATAAAAGGAGACTCACCATGCAACGTCGTCATTTTGTCAATGCATCTTTGGGTCTGGGCGCTGGCGCAGCCCTGTCGCCACTTCTGTCGGGCTGCGCAGCCCTTTCAGGGGTTCCATCGAAAGCTCAAGTTGTCGTGATCGGCGGAGGTTTTGCCGGCGCAACTGCTGCAAAGTATGTACGCCTGCTCTCAGACTACAAAATTCAGGTAGTTCTGATCGAACCCAATGCTTCTTTTGTCTCCTGTCCTATCTCCAACCTGGTGCTGGGCGGCAGCAAGAAAATCGAAGACATCACCACCAGCTACGACACCCTCTCGCGTAAACACGGCATCAAGGTCGTCAAAGACATGGTGGCCAACGTCAACACTGACAAGAAATCGATCACAACCGCCAGCGGTGTCACCATCGCCTACGACAAGCTGATCATGTCCCCCGGCATTGACTTCAATTTCCAGAGCATTGAAGGCCTGCAAGCCGCCCACGACTCCGGTCAAGTCTTGCATGCTTGGAAGGCCGGCCCTGAGACCGTGGGCCTGCGCAAACAGCTCGAGCAAATGGCCGATGGTGGCGTGTACGCCATCTCCATTCCGCAAGCGCCCTACCGCTGCCCGCCCGGTCCCTACGAGCGCGCCAGCCAGATCGCCCATTACTTCAAACAGCACAAGCCCAAATCCAAGGTGC
The DNA here is from genome assembly GCA_964589665.1 of uncultured Limnohabitans sp. Taxonomy (GTDB): domain Bacteria; phylum Pseudomonadota; class Gammaproteobacteria; order Burkholderiales; family Burkholderiaceae_C; genus Limnohabitans_A. Next base: position 4,942 of record CAZPTM010000108.1, read on the forward strand.
TCATTCTGGACGCCAACCAGGATGTCACCTCCAAGGGCAAGCTGTTCAAAGCCTACTGGGCCGCCAATTACAAGGGCATTCTGGAGTACTTGCCCTCGCACAAAGTCATTGGCGTAGACGCCAAAACCAGCACGCTCAAACTTGACGTGCAAAACGACATCAAGGCCAATGTGCTCAACGTGATCCCTTCCATGTCAGCTGGCAAGATTGCTGCAGCCACCAAGCTCAACAACGTCAATGGCCGCTGGTGTGGCGTCAACTACCTCACCTTCGAGTCCACTCAGGCCAAAGATGTTCACATCATTGGCGACTCGATCATGACGGCGCCCGGCATGCCCAAGTCCGGACACATGGCCAACTCGCAAGCGAAGGTCTGTGCAGCTGCAGTTGTGGCTCAGTTGTCCAACCTTGAGATCAACCCCGCTCCGCTGCTGAGCAACACCTGCTACAGCTTCCTGAACGACAAGGAAGTTGTGCACGTAGCCTCTGTGCACCAATACATCCCCGCCGAGAAAACCTACAAAACAGTTCCCGGCTCCGGCGGCTTGTCTCCTGCACCTAACCAGCTCGAAGGCATTTATGCCTGGAACTGGGCTCAGAACATCTGGGCAGACACACTTTTGTGATCCGTCACAAACATGTGCCGACCGCCTTCGGGCGGTTTTTTTATAAGCTTGTAATGAGTGTGCTCCAAACAAAAGCCACCTGACACAGCAGCATCAGATGGCTTGAGTCGAAAGCGCCCTTTCAGGCGCATTCAAGAGTAGATCAGTGGAACTGCTCTTCTTCTGTAGAACCGGACAGGGCCTTCACAGAAGACGAACCGCCCTGGATCACGGTGGTCACGTCGTCGAAGTAACCGGCACCCACTTCTTGCTGGTGAGACACGAAGGTGTAGCCTTGCTCGCGAGCAGCAAATTCGG
>CAZPTM010000109.1:0-5859 GCA_964589665.1 uncultured Limnohabitans sp.
GCGTGACATCGCTGCCCTGGGTATTTACCCCGCCGTGGACCCGCTGGACTCCACCAGCCGTCAGCTGGACCCGCACGTGGTTGGCGAAGAGCACTACGGTACCGCCCGCGCCGTGCAGGGTACCCTGCAGCGCTACAAAGAACTGCGCGACATCATCGCCATTCTGGGTATGGACGAACTGGCCCCCGAAGACAAACTGGTCGTGGCACGCGCACGTAAGATGCAGCGTTTCCTGTCCCAGCCCTTCCACGTGGCCGAAGTGTTCACCGGTTCGCCCGGCAAGTACGTCCCGCTGGCCGAAACCATCCGTGGTTTCAAGATGATTGTGAATGGCGAGTGCGATCACCTGCCCGAGCAAGCTTTCTACATGGTCGGCACGATCGACGAAGCTTTCGAGAAGGCGAAGAAGGTTGCCTAAGCGCACAGGGGGCCTGGCCCCCGCGCTTTAAACCTCATCACCTTTTTGAACTGGAGCAAACATGAACACCATCCACGTTGATGTGGTCAGTGCAGAAGAGTCCATCTACTCGGGCGAAGCCCGATTTGTGGCGCTGCCGGGTGAAGCTGGCGAACTGGGTATCTACCCCCGCCACACGCCCCTGATCACCCGCATCAAGGCCGGCTCGGTTCGCATCGAAACGGCAGACGGCGGCGAAGAGTTTGTCTTCGTGGCCGGCGGCATTCTGGAAGTTCAACCTGATTGCGTGACGGTGCTCTCTGACACCGCCATCCGCGGCAAGGACCTGGACGAAGAAAAAGCCAATGAAGCCAAGCGTGCAGCCGAAGAAGCCATCCGCAACGCCAAAAGCGAAGTGGATCTGGCGACTGCTCAGGCTGAACTGGCCGTGCTGGCCGCGCAGTTGGCAGCCTTGCGTAAATACCGCAAGCACTGACCTGTGCAAGCCGCAGTGCCTGGCACCCTCTCAAGAACCCCGGCTTGCCGGGGTTTTTTGCTTTCGGAATACGAAGGATCTGACCATGCCTAAAGCCAAACTTCGACACGCCACTCTCGGGGGCCGCCCTGACGATGTGGAGCAAGGTTTTTATGAAGCGCTGCACAAGGGCGATCTCGAACAGTTGATGAACTGCTGGGCCGAAGAAGAAGAGATCGTCTGCGTGCACCCAGGCGGGCCACGTCTGATTGGTGCTGGCGCCATACGCGCGGCCTTCGAGGCCTTGTTTGCCCGCGGGCCAGTGTTGGCTTACCCTGAGCAAATACACAAGATAGAGTCCTTGGCCAGTGCAGTGCATCACCTGGTCGAGCGCATCGACATCCAGACACCTGCAGGGCCACAAAAAGCATGGGTGGTTGTGACCAATGTGTTTCACAAAACCCCGCAAGGCTGGCGCATGGTGGCCCACCATGCCAGCCCCGGTACGGCCAGCGATATTGCTGGCGCAGTGTCTGCTCCGGCTGTCCTGCATTGATGCAGCAAGCCTTGTGGTTGCCCGGTGGGCACGTGCAAACAATTTGGGCCGCGAAACTGGCGCAAACACATGATGGGCCACTTGCACCATTACAGCGCCAGCGCTGGATGACGCCCGATGGTGACTGGATAGATGTGGATGTCCAGCCAGCCGTCAGTATCGACCGTCCCCATCTGGTGTTGTTTCATGGTCTGGAGGGGTCTTCACAAAGCCACTATGCTCGGGCGTTCAGGCATTGGGCGTGCAGCCAACGAATGAACTTGTGGTTACCGCATTTTCGTGGGTGCAGTGGTGAAGACAACGAATTGCCACGCGCTTATCACAGCGGTGACCACAAAGAAATCGACTGGATACTTGGGCAAGTCGTGCAGCGCGCGCAAGGCGCCAAAGTGTGTGCGGCAGGCGTGTCACTTGGAGGCAATGCCTTGATGCTCTGGGCCGGCTTGGAGGGTGAAAATGCAGCAAAGAAGGTTCACGCTGTGGCTTCGATCAGTTCACCACTGGACCTTATGGGCAGTGGTCTGGCCTTGGGCCGTGGCCTCAACCGCTGGCTGTACACCCCGATGTTTCTCAAAACCATGAAAGCCAAAGCGCGACGTAAAGCGCAACGGTTTCCCCAATCGTTTGATGTGCAACGGGCCATGCAGGCCAGAGACCTCTTCACATTCGATGATGCCTTTACCGCACCCTTGCATGGATTTGTCGATGTGCGAGATTATTGGACCCGTGCTTCAGCCAAGCCTCATCTAAAAGCAATCACGGTGCCAGCCTTGATACTCAACGCCAAAAACGATCCCTTTGTGCCTGCTTGGACCTTGCCCAATCAGCAAGCAGCGTCCCCCAAAGTCACGCTTTGGCAGCCTGAGCAAGGCGGACATGTAGGCTTTGTTCAAGGCACCTTTCCCGGACAGATGTGGGGATTGGCCCAACATGTGGGACAGTGGCTGTTGCAGGCCAGCAGCAAGCAGGAGAAAGCACATGGATGATCTGGTTCGCCAAGCCATGGCCAAGTGGCCTAACGTCCCTGACTGCTACGGTTGGTTAGGTCTGGATGCACGTGGGCACTGGTACATGCGCGATAAAGCTGCTCAACTCGCCGGTGCCTTCCAGTCTGGAAAAAGGCAGGCCAAAGGTTCGAGGGTTGATCACGAAAAACTCAAAGCCTTCATTGAGCGAAACTACGCCAGCGACGAACAAGGGCGGTGGTACTTCCAGAACGGACCACAACGTGTGTTTGTAGAGTTGGAAAACACTCCCTGGATCTGGCGTGTGAGCAGTGAGGGCGTTGTGCAAAGCCATACAGGCTTGGCAGCCATGGTGCAATCCGTGTGGCAAGACGAACAAGGTCATGTGTATTTGCAGACAGAACACGGACCCGGACTGGTGCATACACAAGACGTGGGATGCTTGGCAGAGGCGTTGGAGCACAAGGCATGGCCCATTAACGACAGTACGTGGGCTGGTCTGCCAGCGCAATTTGGCTTTGTACGCAGTCCTGCAGCGAAATCTTAAGAAAATGAACGAACACAAAAAAGCCGGCTGAAGCCGGCTTTTTTGGGAGCACCAGTCAATTACTTGGCAGCTTCAGCAGCAGGTGCCTTGGGTTCTTCAAACTTGCCGCCGGCTTGGTTGGCCATGTAGGCCACACCGCGAGCGATTTCAATGTCGTTGAATTCACCACCGCCTTGAGCACCCATAGCACCCTTTCCTTTGAGGGCGGAAAGCACCAGCGTGTCAAAGCCTTGCTTGAGGCGAGGGCCCCATGCGCCAGCGTCACCCAGCTTGGGGGCGCCTGCAGCACCCGTGGCGTGACAAGCAGCACATTGACCTTTGAAGACCTCTTCGCCAGAGCGAAGGGGGCGATTGGCATCACGAATTTCAACAGTGCCCACCTTCTGGATACGCTGGGCCACAGCACGCTCGCTATCGGTGCTGCCAGGGGCAGTTTTGTTGGCGGAAGTCACGTAGAACACCAGACCAATGATGATGAACACCGGAATCACGAAGGCAGCAATGCTGGACCAGAGCAGCTGGCTACCGGATTTGATGGGGCCGGTGTGGGCTTCGTGGGCGTGATCTTGATGGTTATCGCTCATGACATCCTCTGTGGACGGGTACATAAAAAGGGGCGGACGTTGTCCGAAACAGCCGCAAATTATAGCCGCCATGCCTTGAATCAAGCTTGCAACGGGAGTGCCGTGAGATAATCCCGACCCGTACGCGGCTGTAGCTCAGTGGATAGAGTATTGGCCTCCGAAGCCAAGGGTCGTGGGTTCGATCCCCGCCAGCCGCGCCACCGCTTCGGTCACCACTCAAAGCTGGCCGTCAAACATCATCACATCCACCCAGTCGCCCACCTCTGCCGTGGGTTGTTCGTGGTGCAGCACGATCAGGCCATTGGCCTGCACCATGGAACTGAGCACGCCTGAGCCTTGGTTGCCGGTCAGGCGCACCCACAACTCCCCGTTGTCCTGTTTTTCTACGATGCCGCGCTGGTATTCGGTGCGACCCGGTTTTTTGCGCAATCTTTCAGTGGTGCGCGCTTTGAGCAGGGGTTGTGGAAGGGCTTGCCAGCCCATCAGTTGCTGCAAGGCCGGGCGCACAAAAGCCATGAAAGTCACCATCACGGCCACTGGGTTGCCTGGCAGGCCAAACAACACACAATCGCGCCCAGCTTCACGGAGGCTGCCCACAGCCATCGGGCGGCCCGGACGCATGGCGATGCGCCAGAAGGCCACATCGCCCAGTTTTTTCATCATGGCCTTGGTGTAGTCGGCTTCACCCACACTCACGCCGCCACTGGTGATGATGGCATCAGCCTGACGAGCTGCATCGCGAAAAGCGGCCTCCAGTTGGTCGGGTTGGTCTTTGACCACGCCCATGTCCAGCACCTTGCAGCCCAGGCGCTCCAGCATGGTCAGCACGGTATAGCGGTTGCTGTCGTACACCGCGCCTTCGCGGGGGGCTTCGCCCAGGCTCAAAATTTCATCGCCCGTCGAAAAATAAGCCACACGAGGGCGGCGCCATACCTTGACCGAGGGCAGCCCCAGGCTGGCCACCAGGCCGCAAGCGGCAGGCCCCATGCGGGTGCCGGCGCGCAGAGCGGGTTGGCCTTGCATCAAGTCTTCGCCCAGCTTGCGGCGGTTCTCGCCGGGCTGCAGCAAATTCGCAGGGATGGTGACCACATCGTTCAAAACCTGTGCCAACTCCTGGGGCACCACGGTATCCAACCCTTCTGGCATGATGGCCCCAGTCATGATGCGCACACATTCGCCGCGGCCACATCGGCCACTCCAGGCTTTGCCAGCCAAGGCTGTGCCCACCACCCGCAGTGTGGTGGCTTGGTCGGTTTGCATTTGCGCACCGTCAAAGGCGTAGCCATCCATGGCCGAGTTGTCGTGTGGGGGGACGCTGATGGGCGAAATCACATCCTGCGCCAGCACACGGTTGTGGGCCTGCAGCGGGCTCACATCTTCGATGTCCGTAACGGGCTGGACCAGTTGAGCCAGAAAGGCGTTGACGTGTGTAACCGTCAGGGCCTGCGGGTCATAGCCTTGCAGACGGTCGGCAATGGACTGAAGAGAGGGCGTGTGCATGCCCTCATTTTGCCTGAGGGACTCATGCCCACCAGGGCAGTTGGGCTTTGAGCGATTGCACTTGCCCAGGGTGTGTGTGCATGGTGTAGCCGGCGTGGCGAAGCAGCAACTGGCCCCATGCGTAACTGCCCACCATTTTGCGCAGTGCCTGCACGGGTGGCGTGTCCAGCGCCGATTTCAGACACACCAGCCAATAGTTCTCTTGCATCAGTGGCACAAAGTCCAGGCCTTGCAAATGCGCAGCCGAGGCAATGCCCAAACCGACATCGGCCTGGCCCGACGCAATACGTGCAGCCACCGCAGCGTGCGAAGGCTCGGCATGGTCGTAGCCAGCGATGGTGCTGCCGTCCAGGCCTTGCGATCCCAACCAATCGTCGAGCAGCAGGCGGGTGCCTGTGCCGAGTGTGCGGTTGGCCAGACGCAAGCCGGGGCGCAGTACATCGCTCCATTGCGACAGTCCCAAGGGATTGCCCTTGGACACCATCAAACCTTGTTCACGACTGGCAAAGCCGATGATCTTGTGCCGCCCGGTGCGTAGCAGGGGCTTGTAGGTGCGAGCGACCAGACTGGTGGGTGAGGGTTGCATGGGCGCATGAAAACCCGCCACCGTGCAACGCCCTTCGTTAAGGGCGCGAATCGCATCCACGCTGCCGCAAAAGCGCATGTCCAGGTGCAGGTTTTGCTGCGCCGCATGTTCGCGCAAGGAGACCAGCGCATCGTCATGGCTGGCGTACAGCGTCAGCAAGTGGTGCTCAGGGTCAAAGGCCAGGGCAAAGGTTTTTTCCAGCTCGGCTTGCAGCGCGCTGATTTGCGGTGCCAGTCGTGCCTGGGCCTG
>CAZPTM010000110.1:0-5829 GCA_964589665.1 uncultured Limnohabitans sp.
TTTTCTTTCAGACGCACGGCCTCTTCGACCGCGATCTCGTCAAAGGGGTTCATGCTCATCTTGACGTTAGCGATGTCGACGCCGCTGTTATCGCTCTTGACGCGAACCTTGACGTTGTAGTCCACCACCCGTTTGACGGGAACCAGAATCTTCATGAGTTAACTCCTGAATTGTTGAATGCAATGAGCGCCGAACGAGTTGACGTTAACGTAAACGTCAATTGTGCATCAATTCACTCGTTTGACCAAATTTTCCAAGTCCATCGCCACAAAAAAGCACGATCGTTCCAAAATCATCGGACGATTATGACTGGGGAATTCACCGACCAAACGGTCAACTTATCAGGGTTAGCATCAGGTGCCATCTGGTCGAGATTCGATTAGATTATGTTATGTAATCAATTTCAATGGAGACACGCATGAAAAAAATCCTTGCCCCCATCGCTTTGGCTCTGGCTGCTACGTCCGGTGCACAAGCCGCAACCGTACTGACCGTCTCGAGCTGGCTGCCACCGACCCACACGCTTAGCCGCTCGCAAAAAGCCTGGTGCGACATGCTGCAAGCCAAAACCAACAATGGCATCCGCTGCAACATCCTTCCCCGCGGCGTGGCTCCTGCCCCCGGCACCTACGACGCTGTGAAAAACGGCTTGGCCGATGTGTCCTATACGGTGCACGGATACACCCCTGGCCGCTTTGTGCTGACCCAGATGGCCGAACTGCCCTTCTTGGGCGACAAGGCAGAAACCATTTCCGTGGCTTTCAACCGTGTGGCCAGCAAACACCCCGAGTTTGCCGCCGAACACGTGGGCGTGCATGTGTTGTCGTATTTCACACACGGCCCTGGCATGGTCTTCAATACCAAACGCCCCATCACCAAAATTGAGGATCTCAGCGGTCTCAAATTCCGCGTTGGCGGCGGCATGGTCAACGAAATTTCCAAAAACCTGGACATGAACGTGACCCTCAAGCCTGCGCCGGACTCCTACGAACTGTTGTCCACTGGTGTGATGGACGGCACCCTGTTTCCCGCCGAATCCACCGACTCGTTCAAAATCGACAAAATCATCAAACATGCCACCACATTCCCAGGCGGCCTGTACAACACAAGCTTTGTGTTCATGATGAACCCCAATACCTACAACAAGCTCTCAGAAGCCGACAAAAAGGCTGTGGATTCGGTGTCTGGCGAAGTGGCTGCATCCATTTTCGGCAAAGGCTGGGATGAAGTCGACGCCAAAGCAACCGCAAACATGCAGAAAAACGGCGTGCAAATCACCAAGGCGGATAACAGCTTTGTGAGCGCCGTGACGGTGCGTATCAACAAGCTCGAGCGCGACTGGTCCAAAGCTGCCACAGACAAGGGACTCAAAAGTGCCTCGTCGGTGCTGTCGGATTTCCGTAGCGAAATTGCCAAGCTGTCAAAATAAGTCACGCTTGGCGTCATGCTCGACCCTTTGGGTCGAGCACTTTGACAACCGCGGTACCCTCGCGCAAGCAGGTACCGCATTTGTTTTGTAGGACACGGTTTTGAAAAAGTTGCTGGAATGGTTTTGCGGTTTACTGTCTGGCGTGGCCCTGTTCGCCATCATGAGCTTGACGTTTTTTGATGTTGGTGGACGAAAATTCCTGTCTCAATCGATCACCGGTTCTCTGGAACTAACCGAGTTGCTGATGGTGGTCGTCATCTTCTGCGCCTTGCCCTTGGTCACACTGCGCGGCGAGCATGTCACGTTCGACTCACTTGACAGCTTTCTGCCCTCAACCTTCAAGCAACTTCAAACACATGCGGTCAATCTCATTTGTGGTGCAGCCATGCTGGCTTTGGGTTATCTGATGTGGCATACAGGCCTGGACTTTGAAAGCGCAGGAGAAACCACCGCGCAGCTGGGCATCATGAAATACCCCTTCATCAAAGGCATGGGCTTCTTGTGCGCACTGTGCGGGTTGGTGCACTGGTCCCTGCTGTGGTCAAACGCTTCTCGAGTACATGATGCGGGAGATGCAGCATGACCGAAGCATTGTTGGGCTTTGGGGCCATATTCATCCTGGCCGTTTTGCGTGTCCCGCTGGCTTTTGCCATGGGCCTTGTAGGTTTTGCAGGTATGGGGCTTGTACGTGGCTGGATTCCTGCGATGGCCAGTACCGCTCAAGTCGTCCATGAAACCGGCTTTGCCTACACCCTGTCTGTGGTGCCCCTGTTCATTTTGATGGGCAACTTTGTTGCCCGCGCTGGCTTGGCACACGAGCTGTTCCATGCGGCCTACACCTTTATCGGACACCGCCGTGGTGGCTTGGCCCAAGCCACCATCGCAGCTTGCGCCGGCTTTGGCGCGATTTGCGGCTCCTCGATTGCCACAGCTGCCACCATGAGCAAGGTGGCTTATCCCTCCATGAAACGCCTGGGCTATAGCGACAGCCTCTCGACCGGCGTGATTGCTGCTGGTGGCACGCTGGGCATCATGATCCCGCCGTCGACCATCATGGTGATTTACGGCATCGTGACGGAAACGCACATCGGAAAACTGTTTGCTGCTGGCGTTCTACCCGGGGTGCTGACAGCCGCCATGATGATGTTGGCTGTTTCCCTGGTCACTAAACACAACCCGGCGCTAGCGCCCGCAGCAGAAAAGCACAGCTGGATCGAACGCTGGCAAGCCCTTCGCGGCATCTGGGGTGTGATTGTCCTCATTGTGGTGGTCTTGGGTGGCATTTACGGCGGATTCTTTACTGCTACCGAAGGTGCAGGCATGGGCGCCTCCGGCGCTTTCCTGTTTGCACTGGGCCGAGGTCGCTTGAGCTGGAAAACGCTTTACGAGGTGCTGGTCGAATCCGCTCGCACCACGGCCATGTTGTTTGCCTTGCTCATTGCGGCCACCATTTTTGCCAACTTCATCAACTTCACAAGCATGCCCTTCGAACTCAAGGATTGGCTGGTGCAATTGAATGCATCGCCCATCATGATTGTCGCGGCAATGATGTTCATCTACATCTTGTTGGGCATGGTCATGGAAGAGTTGACCATGGTCTTGCTGACCATTCCTCTATTTTTCCCGGTGGTCATGGAGTTAGGTTTTGACCCCGTCTGGTTTGGCGTACTGATCGTCATGGTCATTCAGATCGGCATGATCTCCCCGCCCGTGGGCATGAACCTGTTTGTAATCAACACCCTGCTGCCCAACGTTGGCCTCAAGGCCATCTTCAAAGGTGTGAGCCCCTATGTAGGCGTGCAGGTCATCACGCTGTGCCTGCTCATGGCCTTCCCAGCCATGAGCTTGTGGTTACCTTCATTCATGGACTGAGCTGCGAAGGCTCAGTCCTTTTGAATATGAACCACCCGTTGCGGGAACGGGATTTCGATCTGGTGCTTGCGCAAGGCATGCAAGATCGCAAAGTTGATGTCTGATTTCAGATTGTTCTGCCCATTTTCGGGATCGCTGATCCAGTAGCCCACGGTGAACTCAAGCCCATCGGCACCAAAAGCCGTCATGGCCACAGCTGGCCCAGGGTCCTTGAGCACACGGGGCTGCTGCGCACAGGCCTGAAGCAGTAAATCACGCACCAACTCCACATCGCTGTCATAGGCCACACTCACCAAGGTCGACTGCCATATGTTGGTATCGGCCAAAGATAAGTTCTCCACCCGGCTGGTGATCATCATTTCGTTGGGCACGATGGACTCTCGGCCAGCCAACGAACGAATCACGGTATAGCGCGCCTTGATATCGGTGATGCGTCCATCAAAACCATCCACACGCACGTTATCGCCAATACGCATGCTGCGCTCAGCCAAAATCACAAAACCGCTCACATAGTTGGATGCCAGGCGTTGCAAACCAAAACCAATACCCACACCAATCGCCCCGCCCAGCACAGATAGCGCCGTCAGGTCAATGCCGACTGACGAAAGCGCCATGAGCACACCTACAAACATCAACAAGGCACGTACTGCATTGCTGATGACTTTGCGAAGCGACAGATCACTGCCGGTAGCAGACTTGAGCAATCGAGCCTCAATGGCCGACGAGACCCACAAAGCAACAATCAGAACCACCCCAGCCGTCAAACCACCTTCAATCATGGTGCGCACTGACAAAGTACTTCCGCCCACCTTCCAACGGATCTGGTCAAGCTCATCGAGCACAAGCGGTAACACGCCGGTGACCCACAAGACCACGGCCATCCATGCGCCCCAGGAAATGGTGCGCTCCAAGGCGCGCACAAAGGGCGTCGTACCCAAGGCCACCTGCAAAACTTTGACCCCCAGCCTGATCGCTGCCAAAGAGATGCATACCGGCAGCAAGACTGCAAACAGAGCCCCTTGGTGATAACGCGTCATCAAAATGCTGGCCGCATAGGTCGTGGCCAGCAACAAGGCCGGAAACAACACACCATCGACCAGCCTCTGGCCCAAAAGAATATTGAAGTCCCCGCTTTTGAGCGTATGTCGGAGCGCCCAAACCAAACCCCATGACAACACAATGCAAAGCGCAAATGCCCCCAGCACAGACAAGGCATCTGCCTGTGTCAGAGAGTCAATCCAGGCCAACGGAGCGGCTACTTGCGTCGTATTCACAGTACTCATCGTTTTCAAAAATCCTTACACATCTGCCAATGTTCGCACATGAGCTTCCACACTGCGTGACAAGGCGCTAAGGTTATAGCCGCCCTCCAGACAGCTGACCACACGACCTTGGGCACACTGCTGCGCTATATCCATGATCCGTCGGGTGATCCAGACATAATCCTGCTCCACCAGCCCTAACTGACCCATATCGTCTTCGCGGTGGGCATCAAAACCAGCACTGATGAAAATCAGCTCAGGCGCATGCGCCTTCAGACGGGGCACCCAGACGGTGTCTACCATTTCGCGAATATCCATACCCTTGGTGTAGGCGGGAACAGGCACGTTGAGCAGATTGGATGCGTTGGAAATCGAACCACCTTCCGGGTAGAAAGGGTGCTGATAAAAACTCACCATCAAAATCCGTTCATCGCCGGCCACAATGTCTTCGGTGCCGTTGCCATGGTGCACATCAAAGTCAACGATGGCCACTCGCTTGAGCCCATGTCGCTCAACCGCATGTTTGGCAGCAATCGCCACATTGTTGAAAAAGCAAAAACCCATGGCCTTGTCACGGCAAGCGTGGTGTCCTGGCGGACGGGTGGCACAGAACGCATTTTCATATTCGCCAGCCAACACGGCGTCGGTAGCCGCAATCGCAGCGCCAGCAGACAACAACGCCGCTTGATAGGTGAACTCGTTGATGGATGTATCCGGGTCCAATTGCGCATGCTCTGGACCACCCGCGGCCATGTCTTCCTTGAGCACATCAGTCAAGCCTCGTATGGCGGCAATGTGCATGCGGGTATGCGCCAGCTCCAGGTCAGCCAACGCAGCAGGTGCGGGCTCAAGGCGCTGCAAAGCCATGTCAACACCTGTGATCAACAACCGGTCCTCAATCGCGCTCAGGCGCTGTGGACATTCCGGGTGACCCGGCCCCATGTCGTGTTTGAAACAAGTGGGATGCGCGTAATAGGCGGTATGCCCCATGATGACATCTTTCCAGAAGTGCTGCCACAAATGTGGCATGAGCTTAGCATGCTGGCTCTGGCGCATTGGCAGTTGTAAACTGCTGACATGCAAGTTCGCGCAGTAATAAAGTATGCAATCAGTGTAGCCCTGCTGGCTGTAACCAGCTTGAGCTCCATCAATACGGTATGGGCCAAGGTTGAAACCAGCAAGCCCAGTGACAGACAATCCACGAACGCTTTCAAGCACGCTCACAAAAAACGCCAGGCATCACACTCAACATCAGGTACCACCTAC
>CAZPTM010000111.1:0-5827 GCA_964589665.1 uncultured Limnohabitans sp.
CAGGCGCCCAGCCCGGTGGACGAAAAGCAGCTGCGCGAGCTCCATATCCGCCTGCGCAATCCTGATGCAGCCAAAGTAGTCTGAGTTCCAGGCCATCAATCAAAACGCCACCCTCGGGTGGCGTTTTGATTTGACGGGAGATCGCCGCGCTGCGCTCGCGATGCTTGGTGGGTGTGGGCGCAATTCCACCCGATCAGTCGTCACTGCGAAGGCCATGGGCCCGAGGCCGTCTCACCTTGTCATTGAAATGATGTTCTGCCACTGCAGCTGCGCATCGGCTTCGTAATCGGCCACCAGCCAGGCACGCATGGTGTGGTCGGACATATCGCTCAAGAACTCGCGCAAGACAGTTACCGATCCCTGGTCCAGTGCCGCATAGGGTTGGTCCAGGCATGTCACCTTTGTGCCGCAGCTCAGTAAACCGACCAAGCTCACCTTGCGTCGGCTTCCCGCTGACAGCATGAACAGCTGCTTTTCCATGTGGGCGCTCAACTGCAAAGCCTCTGTGAGTTCGGCTTCTAGCCCTACATTCCAGGTTGGGTGTTGCCTCTGCATACGTTCCAGGATGGCTCTTGGAGTGTCCGCATCGTGCTCGGGCAGGCGCAAGTCAAGGTAAAGGGCTTGTGACCCCAATGATTCAGCGATCCGCCTGAGCAGGTTTGTTTTGCCGCTGCCTTCTTCGCCGGTGATGGCATTCAACCCGGGCAATATCTGCAGCCCTTGCCACGATAAAAGAGGGGGCGACGCGGGGGTGTTGATTTGCTGTTTGAACATGTTGTGCATGCTAGCAGTGGCGGCTTGCTGCTTATTAGAATGAAAGCATGACTGCCCAAGATCGTCTCTGGAAAATTCCGCCATCCGTGAGGGTCGTTCACATGCTCGTGGCAGGACCAGCATGAGGCATGCACCAGTACACGCAGGCCTGCGCGTGGCGACCTGGAACATCCACAAAGGGGTGCAGGGGCTGGGCCCCGCCAAGCGTCTGGAAATTCACAACGTGGGTCACGCCATTGAGCAGCTCGATGCTGACCTGGTGTGTTTGCAGGAGGTCCGTCGATTCAATCACCGCGAGGCCCGACGCTTTGCGCATTGGCCCAGTTTGCCGCAAGACCAGTTTCTGGCGCCTTTGGGATATGAGGCCGTTTATCACACCAATGCCTTTACCCGCAATGGCGAGCACGGCAATGCCTTGCTCACGCGCTGGCCAGTACTCGGTGTCAGGCACGAAGACATTTCCGATCACCGCTTTGAGCAGCGTGGTTTGTTGCATGTACAAGTGCAAATTGAGCACCAGCGCGTACATGTGTTGGTGATTCACCTCGGGCTGGTGCCGGCCAGCCGTCTGCGACAGGTACAGAAAGTCCTGCGTTATGTTCAGCGTGAAGTGCCTGAGCAGGAGCCAGTGTTCATGGCGGGTGACTTCAATGATTGGGGCATGCGCAGTTCACGCTTGTTGTCTTCGGCGGGCTTTGTGCAGTCGCAGGGGATACCTGTCAAAACGTATCCGGCGCGGATGCCATTGGTTCAGCTTGACCGGGTGTATGCCCGAGGTGTTTTGCCGCTACAGCAATGGACGCCGCATGGCCCCATCTGGCGGCAAATGTCTGATCATTTGCCTTTGGTGGCCGATTTGGATTGGGAGTGGAGTGCATGAGCCGGCGTACACCCTGGATGGGTGGACATCACCTCAGGTTGCTCGAAGGTGCGCGCTCGCTCATCCCGGCAATGGTGCAGGCGATCGACCAAGCGCACAGCAGCGTGCATCTGGAAACTTATATTTTCCATTTCGAGGGTGTGGCTCAATCGCTGTTGGACGCGTTGGTGCGGGCAGCGCAACGCGGTGTCAGTGTGCGCGTGGTGGTCGATGGCGTCGGAACCCCGAGTTGTCCCGCCGACTGGCGCGAGAGGTTGACGCAAGCGGGTGTGCAGTGGCGGGTGTATATGCCCTTGGGGCCTTGGGGCTTGTTGATTCCCTCACGCTGGCGGCGGTTACATCGCAAGTTGTGCGTGGTCGATGGGGATGTGGCTTTTTGTGGGGGAATCAATGTCCTCGATGACTGGTTGGATCCCCATCATGGACCCTTATCCAATCCACGCCTGGATTTTGCAGTTCAGGTCAGTGGCCCTTTGGTGCGGACTGTGCAGGACATGTTGCTACAGCTGTGGTGGCGTATGCAGTTAGTGGCTGATATGCGCGGGCGCAATTTACCTCAGGCGTTGGAAAGTCTGCGTTCGGGTGCACATGCCCAATGGCAGGCGGTACGCACAGTAGGCGAGCCTGTCCCAGAGGGGGTGCGCGCCGCAGTGATGTGGCGGGACAATGTGCGCCACCGGGCCAGCATAGAGCGCGCTTATCTCAAAGCCATTGGCGAAGCACGGCAGGAGATCGTGTTGGCGAATGCCTACTTTTTGCCGGGTCGCCGTTTGCGTCAAGCCTTGGTGATGGCTGCTCGCCGGGGTGTTCGCGTCCGTGTTTTGCTGCAAGGGCGCTACGAGTACTTCATGCAATACCACGCGACCAGACCGGTGTACCGGTTCCTTTTGGAGGCTGGCGTTGAAATCCATGAATACAAAAGCAGTTTTTTGCACGCCAAGGTGGCCGTGGTGGATGCAGGATCTGAGCGCAGTTGGGCCACTGTGGGTTCATCCAACCTGGATCCTTTGAGTTTGTTACTGGCCCGTGAGGCCAATGTGCTGGTGCAAGATGCTCAGTTTTCTCTGCAGCTGAGCGCCAGACTGCAGGCAGCAATCGCGCATGAGAGCCAGCCTGTGATGATGCAAGGACTGATGCTGTTGTCGTGGACGCAACGTCTCCGTGACGCTCTGGCTTATGGCCTGATGCGATTAGCCCTGTTTTTGAGTGGAAACCGCTATTGAGCAAATCGCTGGTACCATGACCTCATGTTGATGAAAGCCCAAGACGTCATGACCAACTCTGCCACCTCGCCTGCGCAGGACGAAGGCGTGCCTGTGTCCGTCAAGATTCGCGAACGCATCCAGGCCGCCCGCAAACGTTTCAATGCCAACGACAACATTGCCGAGTTCATCGAACCCGGCGAGTTGGAAAAACTGCTCGACGAAGTCACGCTCAAGATGGAAGGCGTATTAGACAGCCTGGTGATTGACACCGTCAACGACCACAACACCGGCAACACTGCCCGACGCGTGGCCAAGATGTATGTCAACGAGGTGTTTCGGGGGCGCTATGTGCATGGCCCTGAAATCACCGAGTTTCCCAACGCTGAACATCTCAACGAGCTGATGATCGTGGGCCCCATCACCGTGCGCAGCGCGTGCAGCCACCACTTTTGCCCTGTCATTGGCCGTATCTGGATTGGCGTCATGCCCAACGAACATACCAATGTGATTGGCCTGTCCAAATACGCTCGTCTGGCTGAATGGATCATGGGTCGCCCGCAGATCCAGGAAGAGGCTGTGGTGCAGCTTGCTGACCTGATCCAGCGCAAAACCCAGCCCGATGGCCTGGCCATCGTCATGGAAGCCAGCCACTACTGCATGGCCTGGCGCGGCGTGAAGGACATGGACAGCAAAATGATCAATTCGGTCATGCGTGGCGTTTTCCTCAAAGACGCCAACCTGCGCCGCGAATTTCTCTCGCTTATTCCTGCACGGAGCTGATTGACATGCTCGTTCGCCTGCTTTACGCCAGCCGCGCAGTTGATGCGCGCGCAGAGATCATCGAATCCATCCTGGCCCAATCGCGCCAGTTCAACCCACCCCGAGGCATTACAGGCATACTCTGCTATGGCGGGGGTATCTTTTTGCAGGCCATCGAAGGTGGGCGAGATGCCGTTAGCGAACTGTATGGGCACATCCAGAAAGATGCTCGCCACAAAGATGTGGTACTGCTGCACTACGAAGAAATTTCCGAACGCCGCTTTGGCGGTTGGACCATGGGCCAGGTGGACGTTTCGCGTGTGAACACCAACATCCTGCTCAAATATTCCGAGCGTGCCGAGCTCGACCCCTACAGTGTTTCGGGCAAGGTCTCGTTGGCCCTGCTTGAAGAGCTCATGGCCACGGCCAGCATCATCGGCCGCGCCTGAGTGCCATGCAGCTGCTTGGCTGCGACTTCTCTTCCAGCCCCAATAAGCGCAAGCCGATTGTGCTGGCGCTGGGCGTGCTTCAGTCAGAACGCGTGCGCCTACAGTCTCTGCTGACGTTTGACACCCTGCAGGCCTGGGGGCAGTGGCTGATGCAGCCTGGCCCTTGGGTAGGCGGCTTTGATTTGCCCTTTGGCTTGCCCCGCGAACTGGTTCAAACGTTGGGTTGGCCCACCACCTGGACGGCCTGCATGGAACACTACGCCGCGCTCAGCCGTGCCGACATCCGCGAGCAATTTATCGCTTTTTGCAACTCTCGACCCGCAGGCGGAAAGTTCGCCCACCGCGCCACCGACAAACCCGCCAACTCCAGCCCGTCCATGAAATGGGTCAATCCGCCGGTGGCCTACATGATGCACGCAGGCGTGCCTCTTTTGCGCCGTGCGGGCGTGCACCTGCCGGGTTTGCAAGACGGGGACGCGCAGCGGGTGGCGCTGGAGGCGTACCCCGGATTGCTGGCGCGGGAGGTCTTGGGCAACGTGTCCTACAAAAGCGATGACAAAGCCAAACAAACGCCTGAGCGTTTGCTGGCCCGACGCGAACTGCTGGGCGCTCTGGAGCGAGGCCAGACCCGCTTGGGTTTTCGCCTGGCGACCAGTCATGCCTTGATGGAGCGCCTGGCAGATGACGGCAGCGGTGATGCACTGGACGCCACCTTGTGCCTGATGCAAGCAGCCTGGGCCTGGCAGCAGCACCAGGGCGGCCATCCGCGTTATGGCTTGCCTGAATGTGATCCGCTGGAGGGGTGGATCGTGACGGCCTGATCGGGCTTGTATGCGGGCTGCAATGTATCCAGGGCTTCTGCCAAGACCGCGCAACATGACTGAATTTATTAACAGTCTATGAAAATAAATCCTGTTCATTTCAAGCCTGTCCAGTGTCAAAAACACATCACACCACTAAGATGAGCGCTGTTTTGCTTTAGCAGTTTTATTTATGTTTCGAAGCTTTTTCCTGAATCGTCGCTGGGCCTTGTGGGCCTGGGGCGGCTTGGCAGTGTTGATGGCCATCGTGTTCATCACAGTGCAACAAACGGTGCGGCTTAACGCTTGGTACGGCCAGTTTTACGACTTGCTGCAAAAGCCCGAGCAGGCAGGGGGTCTGGACAAGTTCTGGGGCTTCATGCAGCAGTTTGCATGGATTGCCTTTCCTTACATGCTGCTGCGCAGTTTCGAGGCGTATTTGGCCTCGCACTACGCGTTTCGATGGCGACAAGCTATGACCGAGGTGTATTTGCCTCGTTGGCAGCGAACGGCTGAGACGGTGGAGGGCGCTTCGCAACGTATTCAGGAAGATTGCATGCGCTTTGCCCGCCAGACCGAAAACCTTGGCCTGGGATTTGTTCGCGCGGTACTGACCTTGGCTTCTTTCATTCCGATTTTGTGGGGTTTGTCCAAGGGCATCGCGATCGAGTGGCTCAAGTTTGATGGCTCGCTGTTCTGGGTGGCCTTGACCACGGCCTTGGGCGGCACGGTGCTATCGTGGTTTGTGGGTATTCGCCTGCCGGGGCTCGAATATAACAACCAGAAGACCGAGGCTGCACTTCGTAAAGAGCTGGTGTACGCCGAAGACGACCGGGGACGCATGACGCTGGCGGGCACCATGGAGCTGTTCATGGGCGTGCGGTTCAACAACTTCCGGCTGTTCAACCACTATGCTTACTTCAATCTTTGGAGCAATCTGTACGCCCAGACCATGATCAT
>CAZPTM010000112.1:0-5778 GCA_964589665.1 uncultured Limnohabitans sp.
TTTCCGCCTTGACCCAGCGCGAGCAACTGACCGAAATTGTGGAACTGCCGCAAGACGTGCACCCCTGGTACGTCGGCGTACAGTTCCACCCCGAGTTCAAGTCCACCCCCTGGGACGGCCACCCGCTGTTCAACGCATTCATCAAGGCGGCTGTTGAACGTCAGGGCAAGGGCAAGCAGCTCAAAGCGGCCTGAAGGAGTACGCCATGCAACTGTGCGGATTCAACGTCGGACTCGACAAACCCTTTTTCCTGATCGCGGGCACCTGCTCGATCGAAGGCTTGGAAATGTCCATGGAAGTCGCTGGCCGCCTCAAGGAGGCTTGCGAATCTCTGGGCATACCCTTGATCTACAAAGGCTCCTTTGACAAGGCCAACCGCTCGTCCGGCAGCACCAAGCGTGGCGTGGGCATCGACGCGGGCCTGAAAGTCCTGGCCGAGGTGCGCAAACAACTCGGCCTGCCTATCCTGACCGATGTGCACGACGAATCGCAGGTGGCCGAAGTCGCCAGCGTGGTGGATGTGTTGCAGACGCCCGCCTTCCTGTGCCGCCAGACGGACTTCATCCGCGCCGTGGCCAAGTCGGGCAAACCGGTCAACATCAAGAAGGGGCAGTTTCTGGCCCCATGGGACATGAAAAACGTTATCGACAAAGCCCGCGACGCTGCGCGCGACGCTGGCCTGTCCGAAGATCGCTTCCTGGCTTGCGAGCGCGGTGTGAGCTTTGGATACAACAACCTGGTTGCCGACATGACCAGCCTGGCCGAAATGCGCAAGTCAGGCGCCCCGGTGGTGTTTGACGTGACCCACTCCGTACAAAAGCCCGGCGGCCAAGGCAGCAGCAGCGGCGGTGCCCGCGAAATGGTGCCGGTCCTGGCCCGTGCTGGCGTGGCTGTGGGCGTAGCGGGTTTGTTCATGGAAACCCACCCGCGCCCAGCCGAAGCTTGGTCTGACGGCCCCAACGCCGTGCCCCTGGGGAAGATGAAAGCCTTGCTCGAAACCCTGGTGCAACTCGATTCCGTCACCAAAAAGAATCCCCTGCTCGAGGAAGATTTCCAATGACTGCGTACATCATTGCAGACGTCACTGTGACGGATGCCGAAAAAATGGCCAACTACCGCGAATGGTCCACCAAAGCCATGCAGGAGCACGGCGCACAAGTGCTGGTGCGCGGCGGCGCTTTCGAGGTGCTCGAAGGCCCCTGGACACCCAGCCGCCTGGTGCTGCTGGCGTTCGAATCGATGGACAAAGCCAAGGCGTTTTACAACAGCCAAACCTACACCCATGCACGCAGCCTGCGCGAGGGCGCTGGCGTGATGCGAATGGTAGTCGTTGAAGGCGCCTGAGTTTTAATTTTTCAACATTCTTAAGAAAGTCAATATGAGCGCAATCGTAGATATCGTTGGTCGTGAAATCCTGGACAGCCGTGGCAACCCCACCGTCGAATGCGACGTGTTGCTGGAGTCCGGCGTGATGGGCCGCGCCGCCGTACCGTCGGGCGCCTCCACCGGCAGCCGCGAAGCCATCGAACTGCGTGACGGCGACAAGAGCCGTTACCTGGGCAAAGGCGTGCTCAAGGCGGTTGAACACATCAACACCGAGATCTCTGAAGCCGTGCTGGGCCTGGACGCCTCCGAGCAAGCCTTCCTGGACAAGACCCTGATCGATCTGGACGGCACCGACAACAAGAGCCGCCTGGGCGCCAACGCCATGCTGGCCGTGTCCATGGCCGTGGCCCGCGCCGCTGCCGAAGAAGCCGGCCTGCCCCTGTACCGCTACTTTGGCGGCATGGCCGGCAAGGAACTGCCCGTGCCCATGATGAACATCATCAACGGCGGCGCACACGCCAACAACTCGCTCGACCTGCAAGAGCTGATGATCATTCCGGTGGGCGCCCCCTCCTTCCGTGAAGCCCTGCGCTGGGGCGCCGAAGTGTTCCACGCCCTCAAGGCCATCCTGCACGACAAGCACATCAGCACCGCCGTGGGCGACGAAGGCGGCTTTGCCCCCAGCGTTGAAAACCACGAAGCCGCGCTGCAACTCATTTTGCAAGCCATCGACAAGGCCGGTTACACCGCAGGCGAACAAATCGCCCTGGGCCTGGACTGCGCCGCCAGCGAGTTCTACAAGGACGGCAAGTACGTTTTGGAAGGCGAAGGCGGCATTGCATTGAGCGCCGAGCAATGGACCGACATGCTGGCCACTTGGGTCGACAAGTACCCCATCATCTCCATTGAAGACGGCATGGCCGAAGGCGACTGGGACGGCTGGAAGCACATCACCGAGAAACTCGGCGACAAGGTGCAGCTGGTCGGTGACGACCTGTTCGTGACGAACACCAAGATCCTCAAAGAAGGCATCGACAAGGGCATTGCCAACTCGATCCTCATCAAGATCAACCAGATCGGCACCCTGACCGAAACGTTTGAAGCCATCGAAATGGCCAAGCGCGCGGGCTACACCGCCGTCATCAGCCACCGCTCGGGCGAGACCGAAGACTCCACCATCTCTGACATCGCCGTGGGCCTGAACGCCGGCCAGATCAAAACCGGCTCACTCTCTCGCTCGGACCGCATGGCCAAGTACAACCAGCTGCTGCGCATTGAAGAAGACCTGGGCGAAGTGGCTGTGTATCCTGGCCGCGCCGCGTTTTACAACCTGCGCTAAGCCCTGACCGCTGTGGGTCGCCGCTTTGTTCCTGCCCTGCTTCTGGTGCTGCTTGTACTGCTCCAGGCGCAGCTTTGGCTGGGCAAAGGCGGCCTGCCTGCGGTCTCCAAGCTCGACAACGAGCTGAAAGCCAAGACACAGTCCAACGAGGCTGCGCGCCTGCGCAACACCCAGATCAATGCCGAAGTCACCGACCTCAAGGAAGGCATGGGCATGGTCGAAGAGCGCGCACGCCAAGAGCTGGGTATGGTCAAGCCTGGCGAGATTCTGGTGCAAATTGCCAAATAAGGGTCTGGTGAACACCACACCGCGCCAGATCACGCTGCTGGCTCACGACACCCCCGATGTTGCCGCCTTTATTGCTGCTTTGGCGCAAGCCCTGCCGTCGCGCGAGCCTGCCACCGAATGGCTAGTACAACGACTCGATCGCCCCGTGGCTGACAGTCCGCAACACTTCTTTTTGTGGTCACAAGCGCTGTCCTGGGAAAGCGCAGCAACGCCCGTCGCATCAGCCAGCCAGGAAACAGAACGCGCTTGCAGACAAGCACTGTTGAGCAACGGTGAGCATTTTCAGGTCTTGCAAGGCGACACGCAACAACGCATCGACACCGTACTGAACAGCCTGGGCTTGCTGCCCGACACAGCCCAAGCGCAAGCGCGCCAATTCGCACTCAATGGCGGGCGCACGCCGTGGCGCTGCGAGTCCTGCAGCGACCCGGACTGCGAGCACCGACTTTTTACCGACTTGCTTTCTCGCCCAAGGTCGCCTTAAAGGCCTTAATGCAGGCTGGCGCTGCGGTCACCAGAGGTAGCGGACGGGTTGAACGTTTGCGCCACATCCACCGCGTCAAACACGTAGTGGGCACCGCAAAAATCACAACCCACATCAATCTTGCCTTGCTCGTCCAGAATGGACTGCGCCTCGTCCTGACCCAGGCTCTGGATCATGCGCGACACGCGTTCACGGCTGCAGCTGCAGGCAAAGCGCGGCGCAGTTTCGTCTTTAAAGCTTTCCAGCAAACGCACCGGCTCTTCCCAGAACAAGCGGTGCAGGATGGTCATGGGATCGAGCTCCAACAACTCCTCGCGTTTGAGGCTGCGCGACAAAATGGCAATGTGCTCAAACGCCTGCTCAATCTCCTGCGCCTGCGCTGAAGGCTGTGCGGTACCCGCCAGGTTGCCCTCGCCTTCTACCGGCAACTTCTGGATCAACAAACCTGCAGCCACCTTGTCGTCAGCAGCGAGCACCAGCACCGTGTCCAGCTGCTCGGACTGGCGCATGTACTGCTCCAGCACCTCGTTGAGCTGCTTGAGCGACTGGCCTTGCTCGTCCACCAGCGACACCACCCCCTGGTAAGGCTGCTGGCCTGGCAAACGGTCTTTGGGGTCAAGCGTGATAGCGCAGCGACCTTGGCCACCGGGATTGACCATTTCAGCCAAACCAGCACCTTCGGGCACCGCTTGCGTCAGCGTGGCCGTGACGCGCAAGGCAAAGTCGGGCTGCACCTCGGCCACGGCCACCTTGACCGGGCCGTCGCCAAAAATCTGCAGCACCAGCGCACCGTTGAACTTGATGTTGCCTTGCATCAGCACACCAGCAGCCGCCATCTCGCCCAGCAATTCGCTCACAGCTTGTGGGTAGGCACCGGTGTCACGGTTGGCCGCGCGGCGCGCCAGAATGTCTTGCCAGGCGTCGGTCAGGCGTACCAGCATGCCGCGCACGGGCTTGCCATCGAAAATGAATTTATGAAGTTCTGACATTAGATTTCCTGCAGCGTCTGTTGGTAGCGCTGCGCGTTTTCCTGATAGTGGCGTGCGCTGTTGCGCAGGCCTTCGATTTGTTCGGGCGTGAGCTTGCGTACCACCTTGGCGGGCGAGCCCAGAATCATGGAGCCGTCTTCAAACACCTTGCCCTCGGTCACCAGCGAACCGGCGCCCACCAGGCAGTTTTTGCCAATGACTGCGCCATTGAGCACCACCGCGCCAATGCCGACCAGCGACTCGTCGCCAATCGTGCAGCCATGCAACATGACCATATGACCCACGGTCACGTTCTTGCCAATGGTCAAGGGGGCGCCCACATCGGTGTGCAGCACGCTGCCGTCCTGAATGTTGCTGCCTTCGCCAATGACGATGGGGTCGTTGTCGCCACGCACCACGGCAGAAAACCAGATGCTGGCCCCGGCCTGCACCTGCACATCGCCCATGACCTGGGCGTTCTCGGCCACCCAGGCGGTGGGCGCGACTTGGGGCTTTTTGCCGTCCAGGCTGTAGAGGCTCATGTGGGGTTCTCCATGGTGTTGCTGCCTACAATTGTAAGGATGCAGCTGCGTTCCCAAGCCCTGGCCATTCTTCAAACCCCCAGCATTGCCCCCAAATTGGAGGCGGTGGCTGCGCTGTGGACTGCGCACCAAGCGGGCACCCTGCACATTGACACCCGCTGGCAAGGACCAACGCCCGAGCAACTGTCTGAACTGCCCGAGCTGCCTGGGCGCCCACCCCTGCCCAAACTGATTGACCCCGGCCTGGTCCCCCACCGCAGCCCTTACACCGCGCAAGGCCTGGGGGCGCTGGTGCATGCCATTTGCCATATTGAATTCAACGCCATTCACCTGGCACTGGACGCCATTTGGCAGTTTGCGGACATGCCCGAAGCCTTCTATACCGACTGGCTGCGCGTGGCCCACGAAGAATGCCTGCACTACGCCATGCTGACCGAACAACTGAGCACGCTGGGCTACGCCTATGGCGACTTTGACGCCCACGACGGCCTGTGGGAAATGTGCGAAAAAACCCGCCACGACATCACTGCCCGCATGGCCCTGGTGCCCCGCACCCTAGAAGCACGCGGCCTGGACGCCACACCACTGATTCAGGCGCGACTACGTAAAGTAGGCACACCCCAAGCGCTGGCCGTGTGCGACAAGCTGGACATCATCCTGCGCGACGAAATTGGCCATGTCGACATTGGCAACCGCTGGTACCGCTGGCTGTGCGAGCAGCAAGGGCTGGAGTCCGTAGCCCACTACAAACACCTGGCCCGCCACTACAAAGCCCCGCGCCTGCGCCCGCCCTTCAACACGCCTGCGCGTGTGGCGGCGGGATTCAGCGAA
>CAZPTM010000113.1:0-5634 GCA_964589665.1 uncultured Limnohabitans sp.
CATCGAATTCGTCGAAGTCTTCTTCAGCCACATAGTCATCGGCTTCTTCGCTGTTAACGAAGCCATCCACGATGGTGGAGATGACGATCTTGCCTTCGCGAATTTCGTTGGCAAGACGCAGGATTTCGGCGATGGTGGCTGGAGAGCCGCTGATGGCCTCCATCATGTCCATCAAGCCGCCTTCAATACGTTTGGCAATCTCGATTTCGCCTTCGCGCGTCAGCAACTCCACGGTGCCCATTTCACGCATGTACATGCGTACCGGGTCGGTGGTGCGGCCAAACTCGCTGTCCACGGTAGACAGGGCGGCTTCGGCTTCTTCTTCGGCTTCTTCTTCAGTGGCTGCCGTAGAGCCATTGCCTGCCAGCAGCAGGGTTTCGGCATCTGGCGTCTGTTCGTAAACGGCCACGCCCATGTCGTTGAGCATGCTGATGACGACTTCGAGCGTTTCTGCATCGACCAACTTGTCGGGCAAGTGGTCGGAGATCTCGCCGTGGGTCAGGTAGCCGCGCGTCTTGCCCAGCTTGATCAGGGTTTTCAGGCGCTGGCGGCGTTTGGCCATGTCCTCCTCGGACAAGACGGCTTCGTCCAGGCCGAATTCCTTCATCAAGGCACGTTCCTTGGCCTTGCTGAGTTTCATGCGCAGGGGCTTGACTTTCTCACCAGGGGTCTCGGTCGTTGCCGGCACTTCGCCTTCAAGGTCGGCCTCAATGTCTGACAGGTCTTCGTCTTCGGACGTGTCAGCGCCAGCTTTGGGCTTGCGGCCCCGTTTGGCAGGGGCTTTAGCTGCAGCCTTCTTTGCGGGTGGGGTGGTCTTGTCAGCTTTGGCCGGTTTTTTCACTTCAACCTCGGCGGCTTTGGCCTTGGTGGTTTTTTTCTCTTCAACAGCTTTGCTGGCGGTTTTCTTCGCGGCGGGCACGGATGCTACTTTCTTGGTGCTTGTTTTGGCAGGGCTCGCAACGGGTTTGGCCTTGGCTGCAGGCTTGGCGCTGGCTTTAGGCGCAGCGGCCTTGACGACAGGTTTGGCTGCCGGTTTGACTGCAGCTTTCTTGGCTACAGGCTTGGCTTTGGCAGTGCTCTGGACGGACTTCTTCGGCTTTTGTGCGGGCATGCAAACACCTCAATACAACAATCGGACAAAGGAAAACACGGACACAGTCAGCGCCAATACAACCCGGCGCGGGCTTGGGTGGGGATACAGTCAGACCCCCATCAGTTGGGGCATTTGGCTGCGAAGGCAAGGGGGTGGGCGATCATTTGGAGTGCAGTCCTTGCGAATAATTGGCCTGCCCAAGGGGGCTGCGCACTGTGGCGTTGGCCGGCTCGGAGGTGCTGCTGTCGCTCTTGCCAGAGATGATGATTATACCCTCAGCAGGCTTCGTCTTCGTGCAGGTAGTCTGGGAGAGGACTTCCGCAATGGCGGCAGTACAGCGCGTCGGCACGATGTCCTTCGGTCAGGCATACATGACAGGTGCGGGTGGTCGGCTGCAAAGGTTTGCGTTGCTGCGTCATCTCCGCCGTCACAATCCCAGTGGGTACGGCAAGTGTGCCCCAGCCCAGCAGCATCATGACGGATGAGATCAGACGTCCCAGATCGGTCTTGGGAGTGATGTCTCCAAAACCGACGGTCGTCATGGTGGTGATGGCCCAGTAAATGGCGGTGGGAATGCTTGTGAAACCGTTTTGCGGCCCTTCGACCACATACATGATGGTTCCCATGACCACCACCACCATCATGACGGCCGACAAAAACACCATCACTTTGCGGCGACTTGCAGCAAGGGCAAGTCCGAGGGTCTGGTATTCCTCCACATACTCCGCAAGTTTGAGTACACGGAAAATGCGCAACAGGCGCAACACCCGTACGTCGACCAGCGCGTAAACCTCCGGGAAAAAAAGTGCCAGATAGGTAGGGAGTACGGAAACCAGGTCAATCAGCCCGAAAAAGCTCAGGGCATAGCGCATCGGCGCGGGGTTGCATACCAGACGTGCCAGGTATTCGAGGGTGAACAGGAGGGTGAACAACCACTCAATACCAATAAAAAC
The DNA here is from genome assembly GCA_964589665.1 of uncultured Limnohabitans sp. GTDB lineage: Bacteria > Pseudomonadota > Gammaproteobacteria > Burkholderiales > Burkholderiaceae_C > Limnohabitans_A. The sequence goes on from CAZPTM010000113.1 coordinate 2,047, forward strand.
GGGTCTGTAAGATCCGTCCAGGCCATGAACGCTATCGATCATGACCACAGCGACGCTGAGCAAGATAAGCCAGATGAGCAGCAGGTCAAAACGGCGGCCAGCGGTGGTATCCGCTTCAAAAATGATGGTGTACCACTTCAGGCGCCAACCGCTGAGTTGGACAGGCTGGTCGTTTTTTGAGGTCATGTGTTGCGTGGTGGACGAATGGCCGTTTTGGGGCGGAAGGCCTTGCACACCTCGTCGCGGCTCTCAATGTAGGGGCCACCAATCAGATCTACGCAATAGGGCACCGCTGCAAAAATGCCGGGGACGACAGATTTGCCGCTCTCATCCTTGAGACCTTCGAGCGTTTCGGCAATCGATTTGGGTTGACCGGGTAGGTTGATGATCAAGCAGTTGCCACGAATCACGGCCACCTGGCGCGAGAGGATGGCCGTGGGCACAAAGCGCAGGCTGATCTGGCGCATCTGTTCGCCAAAGCCTGGCATCTCCTTGTCGGCCACGGCCAGGGTGGCCTCGGGCGTCACGTCACGTTTGGCGGGGCCAGTGCCGCCTGTGGTCAGCACGAGGGCGCAACCAGCATCCACCAGTTCGATCAAGGCCGCGCTGATGCTGTCTTTTTCGTCCGCAATCAAACGTGGCTCGAACTCGATAGGGTTGAGTAAGGCCTTGTTCAGCCATTCCTGCAGGGCGGGCAGGCCTTTGTCTTCATACACACCGCTGCTGGCGCGGTCGCTGATGGAGATGATGCCGATCTTGATGGTGTCATGCAGGGTGGCGTTACTCATCGTGGTCTTCTTCGCTGGTGTCGTCAGGGTTACCCTCGCCTTTGAGCGTGGTTTTAACAAGTTGGAATATTTCGCGATAGGCACGACCTTGTCGTGGGGCCAAGCCTTGGGAAACGGCGGCTTTGTCGGGTGGCGGCGCATCCTTGCGGGCCTGGCGCACCAGGGCGCGCAGCTGCTGGATGTCGGTACCAGGATGCTGGGCAATCCACTCCTGGACTGCGCCGTCGTTGTCGATCAGCCGGTCGCGCCACTGCTCGGCCAGGTGCAGCTGCTCGGTGTCGTAGCTGTGGCCCAGGCGCTGCAGCTCCAGCGCGTGGCGCACGGCGTCCAGCGTTTCGGGGTCTTGCAGGCGCATGAGCTTGCCGATGAACTGCATCTGCCGGCGTTTGCCTTCGAAATTGGTGATGCGTTTGGCGTCAGCCAGGGCTTCGGCCAGCTTGTCGGTCAAGGGCAGGGGCTTGAACAAGTCGCTGCGCAGGGTCAACAGGGCTTCGCCCAGCCCCTGAAGTTCTTCGCTTTCGCGTTTGGCGTCGGTCTTGCTGGTGGACTGGCCCCACTTCATGGCCAGCTTGAGCTCCTGGTCGAGCTCGCTGCCTTCGGCCACGAAGTGGCCTTTGACGAAATAGCCTTTTTTGGGTTTACGGGACATGGGTCAGGTCATTGGCCTTGGCGGCCATCTTCAATAGGTGCTGGCAAGTATCATAGCTGCCACCATGAGCAAGACCACAAAAAACTCCACTTCGTCCACCGACCTGCACCAATCGGGCTTCAGTTATAGCCGGGAAACGTTTGAGCACCTGGTTGACCATGCCCTGGCTTATGCCAAAAAACTGGGTGCAACCGATGCTGGCGCCGAAGCCTCCGAGGGCGCTGGCCTGAGCGTATCCGTACGCAAGGGTGAGCTGGAAAACGTGGAGCGTAATCGCGACAAATCGCTGGGCGTGACGGTGTACCTGGGCCACCGCCGGGGCAATGCCAGCACGTCAGATTTTTCGCAAGCAGCCATTGAGCGCACGGTGCAGGCGGCCTATGATATAGCCCGCTTCACTGCCGAAGATCCCGTGGCAGGTTTGCCCGACGAACGTGACATCGAGACCCAACCCCGAGAGCTGGACCTGTTCCACCCCTGGGCTATCACCAGCGAGCAGGCGGCCGAACTGGCCCTGAAATGCGAAGCGGCCGCCCTCAAAACCAGCCGCCGCATCACCAACAGCGAAGGCGCGGCCGTGTCGGCGCAGCAAAGCCATTTTTTCAGCGCGCACACCCACGGTTTTCGGGGTGGCTATGCCAGTTCGCGTCACAGCATCTCGGTGGCCCCGATCGCGTCCTTGCCGGGCCGCAATGCTGAAATGCAGCGCGATGCCTGGTACAGCTCGATGCGCGCCCCCGAAGAACTGGCCTCGCCCGAAGCCGTGGGCCGCTATGCGGCTGAGCGCGCGCTCTCGCGCCTGGGTGCACGCAAAATTCCAACCACCACCTGCCCGGTGCTGTTTGAATCTACGGTGGCTGCTGGCCTGTTGGGCGGCTTTGTGCAGGGCGTGAGCGGCGGTGCGCTGTACCGCAAGAGCAGTTTTCTGCTGGATTCGCTGGGCAAACAGGTTTTCCCCAAGCACATCCACATTCATGAGGATCCCTACCTGCTGCGTGGCAAAGGCAGTTCGCCGTTTGACGACGAAGGCGTGCGCTCGGGCCCACGCGATGTGGTGGCCGATGGCAAAGTGCAAGGCTACTTTTTGTCGAGCTACTCGGCCCGCAAGCTGGGCATGCGAACCACAGGCAATGCGGGTGGATCCCACAACCTCACGCTGACCTCTCGTCTGACCCGTCCTGGCGACGATTTGGACGAGATGTTGCGCAAGCTGGGCACTGGGCTGTTCGTGATCGAGCTGATGGGCCAGGGCGTGAACTACGTGACTGGCGACTACTCGCGCGGCGCCAGCGGCTTCTGGGTGGAGAACGGCAAGATTGCCTTCCCGGTGCAGGAAATCACGATTGCCGGCAACCTCAAGGACATGTTCATGGGCATCGAGGCCGTGGGCGCCGATGTTTACAACATGGGTGCCAAGAGCATCGGCTCGGTGCTGGTCAACACGATGAAGGTGGCAGGCAGCTGATCAGCCTGCCAGCGCCGCCTTCACGGCAGCCGACACTTCGCCCATGTCGGCCTTGCCAGCCAGCTTGGCCTTGACCGCGCCCATCACCTTGCCCATGTCGCCAGGACCTTTGGCGCCCAGTTCGGCCACGATGGCCCGGACTTGTGCAGCCACTTCTTCGGCCGACAGGCGTGCGGGCAGGTAAACCTGCAGCACGGCCATTTCGGCCTTTTCCTTGTCGGCCAGGTCCTGGCGGCCTGCGCCTTCAAAGGCGGCAATCGAGTCTTTGCGCTGCTTGATCAGCTTGTCGACGATGGCCACCACACCGGCGTCGTCGAGCGTGATGCGCTCGTCCACTTCTTTTTGCTTCATGGCTGCCTGCAGCAGGCGAATCGTGCCCAGCCGCTCGCTGTCCTTGGCGCGCATGGCGGTTTTCATGTCTTCGGTGATCTGGTCTTTCAGGCTCATGGGGAGTCTCCTGTCAAAAATGGGGAAGGGCAGAAACAACAAAGCCCGCTTGAGCGTCCTCGAAAGCGGGCTTGTGCGAAGACCCGGAGGTCTTGCAAGAAGTGCTTAGTACAGCTTCTTGGGCAGCTGCATGCTGCGCACGCGCTTGTAATGGCGCTTCACGGCAGCAGCCTTCTTGCGCTTGCGCTCGGTGGTGGGCTTCTCGTAGAACTCGCGGGCGCGCAGGTCGGTCAGCAGGC
>CAZPTM010000114.1:0-5022 GCA_964589665.1 uncultured Limnohabitans sp.
CCACAAAAGGCCAGGCAGTCCCTGGCCTTTTGCTTTTTATGGTGGTAATCCACAGGCCGTGCAGCGTTACAAATCGGTTACGCTAGACCTCCTTCTCTAGACACTTATTCGCCTTCGTACCATGTCTGACCAGAACCTTTCCCCTGCAGAACAAGCCCTGCGTGACGCTGCTCGTGACTACCACCGTCTGCCTACGCGCGGCAAGATTTCGGTCAACCCGACCAAACCCATGTCCAACCAGCGCGATTTGTCGCTGGCCTATTCACCGGGTGTGGCTTACCCCTGCCTGGACATTGCTGCCGACCCCAGCAAAGCCTACGACTTCACCAGCCGAGGTAATCTGGTGGCCGTGATCACCAACGGCACCGCCGTGCTTGGCCTGGGCGACATCGGCCCGCTGGCCAGCAAGCCGGTGATGGAAGGCAAGGGCGGCCTGTTCAAGAAATTCGCCGGCATCGACGTGTTCGACATCGAACTGGCCGAGCGTGACCCGGACAAGCTGGTCGAGATCATCGCCTCCATGGAGCCCACGCTGGGCGGCATTAACCTCGAAGACATCAAGGCGCCCGAGTGCTTCTACATCGAGAAAAAACTGCGCGAGCGCATGAACATTCCGGTCTTCCATGACGACCAGCACGGCACCGCCATCATCTCGGCGGCGGCCATGCTCAACGGTCTGGAGCTGGTCGGCAAAGACATTGGCAAGGTCAAAGTGGCCGTCTCGGGTGCAGGCGCTGCCGCCCTGGCGTGTCTGGACGTGATGGTGGGCTTGGGCGTGAACCCCAAGAACGTGTTTGTGTGCGACTCCAAGGGCGTGATTTACGAAGGCCGCCCTGGCGGCTATGACGAGTCCAAAGCCCGCTATGCCCAAAAGACCGAAGCACGCACGCTGGCCGATGCCGTCAATGATGCAGATGTATTTCTGGGCTGCTCGGCTGCTGGCGTACTGACTGCTGCCATGGTCAAGACCATGGCAGACAAACCGATCATCCTGGCCCTGGCCACCCCCGAGCCCGAACTCCGCCCCGAGATTGCCAAGGCCGCACGGCCGGACTGCATCATCGCCACCGGCCGCTCGGACTACCCCAACCAGGTCAACAACGTTCTGTGCTTCCCCTACATCTTCCGGGGCGCGCTGGACTGTGGCGCCACCAAGATCACCGAAGCCATGAAGCTGGCCTGCGTGCGCCAGATTGCCGATCTGGCCAAAGCCGACATCAGCGAAGAAGTGGCCAGCGCCTACGCAGGCCAGGACCTGAGCTTTGGCAGTGAATACCTGATTCCCAAGCCTTTCGACTCGCGCCTGATTTTGCGCATTGCGCCCGCTGTGGCCCAGGCTGCCGCCGAGTCCGGTGTGGCCACGCGGCCTATCACCGACATGGACGCTTACCGCCAACAGCTGCAAAGTTTTGTCACACAAACCGGCATCCTGATGCGCCCGGTGTTCAACGCCGCCAGGATCGGCGCCAAAGGCCAGAAACGCGTGGCCTTCGCTGACGGCGAAGACGAACGCGCCCTGCGCGCCGCCCAGATGGCGATTGACGAACATGTGGCACGCCCCATCCTGATCGGCCGCCCCGCCGTGATTGCGGCTCGCATTGAAAAAGCTGGCCTGCGCATGCGCTTGGGTGTTGACGTGGAAAACGTCAACCCCGAAGACGATCCACGCTACCGTCAGTACTGGGAGCACTACCACCAGCTCATGAAGCGCAACGGTGCCAGCCCAGCAGTGGCCAAAGCCGCGGTACGCCGCTCCAACACCATCATCGGCTCGCTCATGGTCAAGCTCGGCGATGCCGACGGCCTGATCTGCGGCCTGGCAGGCAACTACATGACGCACCTGGAGCGCATCGAGTCCATCCTGGGCCGCAAGCCGGGCGTGAGCAACTTTGCTGCGCTCAATGCGCTCATGACCCCTCGCGGTCCGCTGTTCATCACCGACACCTACGTCAACGAAGACCCCAGCGCCGAACAACTGGCCGAAATTGCCGCGATGGCAGCGGCAGAAATTCAGCGCTTTGGCATCGTGCCCAAGGTGGCTTTCCTCTCGCATTCCAGCTACGGCTCGTCCAAACGCGCCAGCGCCCGCAAGATGCGCCTGGCCCGCGACTTGTTTGTCGAGAAGCATCCTGACATCGAGTGCGATGGCGAGCTGCATGGCGACGCCGCGCTCGAGCCCGAAATACGCGATGTTTACATGGAAGACAGCACCTTGACGGGCTCGGCCAACCTGTTGGTCTGCCCTAATTTGGACGCGGCCAATATTTTGTACAACGTGCTCAAGACCACCACCAGCGGTGGCGTGACGGTGGGCCCGGTGCTCATGGGTGTAGCGGGAACGGCCCACATCCTCACACCCGCAGCCACTGTACGCCGCGTGTTCAACATGACGGCGGTGGCCGCAGCCGGCGCCTGACAGTGCCGCAGGCTGCTATACCCGCAAGCGCCCCACATGCGTGCATGACGCACATCTGCGGGGCGCATCCTGCCCAGGCCAGGCACCAGCCTGGGTAGGGGATGCACCTGACACGCAACGTCAGACTCCTGACCCATAATGGCATCGAATTTGCTTGAGCAAATTTACCGTTTACCCGTTTCAGGAGCCCTTATGAACAAGCGTTTTTTCCTCAAGGCCACCGCTGCGTTGGCCACTGTTGCAGCCATGGGCGCTGCACAAGCCGCCACCCCCGTGAAGTTCCAGCTGGACTGGCGCTTTGAGGGCCCCTCTGCCCTGTTCCTGGTGCCTGCCGCCAAGGGTTATTTCAAGGACGCCGGCCTGGACGTGACGGTGGACGCCGGTAACGGCTCCGGTGGCGCCGTGACCCGCGTGGCCTCCGGCACGTACGACATGGGCTTTGCCGACCTGGCCGCCCTGATGGAATTCCACGCCAACAACCCCGACGCTCCCAACAAGCCGGTGGCCGTGATGATGGTCTACAACAACACGCCCGCTTCGGTCATGGCCCTCAAAAAGAGCGGCATCAAGACCCCCGCCGACCTGACAGGCAAAAAGCTCGGCGCCCCTGTGTTTGACGCTGGCCGCCGTGCCTTCCCCATCTTCCAGAAAGCCAATGGCATTGGCAACGTGGCCTGGACCGCCATGGACCCTCCGCTGCGCGAAACCATGCTTGTGCGCGGCGATGTGGACGCCATCACCGGCTTCACCTTCACCTCGCTGCTCAACATCGAGGCACGTGGCGTCAAAGCTGCTGACGTGACCGTGCTGCAATACCCCGACTACGGCGTCAAGCTGTACGGCAACGCCGTCATCGCCAGCCCCAAAATGATCAAAGAGCACCCCGAGGCTGTCAAAGCTTTCCTGGCAGCTTTCACCAAAGGTGCCAAGGACGTGGTGGCTGACCCGGCCAAGGCCATCGAAGCGGTCAAAGCCCGTGACGGCATCATCAACACCGGACTGGAAACCCGCCGCCTTCAGCTGGCCATTGACACCGTGATCAACAGCCCCTCGGCCCGAGCCGAAGGCTTTGGCCAGGTTAACGCTGGTCGCCTGTCGCTGATGGCTTCTCAAGTGTCAGACGCCTTCAACACCAAGACCCGCGTCAAGGTGGACGACATCTGGAACGGCTCCTTCCTGCCCAGCGCCAAAGAACTGGACATCCTGCCCAAGGCCAAGAAGTAATTTCATGGCCGTCTGATGCCGGGCGGGTGGGCGCTTGTATGCGCCCCACGCCCGGCTTCTCTTGAATCCGATCTGTATACAACTCAGAACACAAAGCACGAGAAAGCAGGACCATGTCCGAAGCGTTTGTTGATTTCCAGAACGTCTGGCTCGCCTACAACGAGGCCTTGCTGGCGCAAAACCACTTCGCAGTTGAAGACATCAACCTGCAGGTCAAGCAAGGCGAGTTCATTGCCATTGTCGGGCCTTCGGGCTGCGGCAAGTCCACCTTCATGAAGCTGACTACCGGTTTGAAGATGCCCAGCAAGGGGCGCATTCTTGTCGATGGTCAACCGGTGACCGGCCCGCTCAAAATCAGTGGCATGGCGTTTCAGGCGCCTTCGCTGCTGCCCTGGCGCACCACGCTGGACAACGTGCTGCTGCCGCTGGAAATCGTCGAGCCCTACCGCTCCAACTTCAAACAGAAGAAAGACGAGTACGTGGCCCGTGCCCGCAAGCTGCTGCAGACTGTGGGTCTGGGCGGCTACGAAGACAAATACCCCTGGCAACTTTCGGGCGGCATGCAGCAACGTGCCAGCATTTGCCGGGCCTTGATTCACGAACCCAAAATGCTGCTGCTCGATGAGCCCTTTGGCGCGCTCGATGCCTTCACCCGCGAAGAGCTGTGGTGCACCCTACGTGACTTGTGGACCGAGCAGCGATTTAACGTGATTCTGGTCACACACGATCTGCGCGAGTCGGTGTTCCTGGCCGATACGGTGTATGTCATGAGCAAGAGCCCTGGCCGCTTTGTGGTCAAGCGCGAGATCGACCTGCCACGCCCACGCGATCTGGAGGTGACTTACACCCCCGAATTCACCGCAATCGTGCACGAGCTTCGCGGCCACATTGGCGCCATGCGCAAAGACGGCGCCGCCATCAACCAGTAAGAGTAGAAGAACATGAACAAGAAAACACTGGAACGCTGGTCCCCCTGGATTTTGCTGATCATTACCCTGGTGGTGTGGGAAGGCCTGTGTCGCGCCTTCAATGTTTCGGAATTCATTTTCCCGAGTCCCTCGCGCATCTGGCAACAGTTCCTGGAATACAAGGAAGTCATTGCGGGTCATGCATGGCGCACCTTTTGGGTCACCATGGCCGGCTTTGGCATTGCGATTGTGGTGGGCGTGCTGCTGGGCTTTGTGATTGGCAGTTCACGCATTGCCTATGCAGCGGTCTACCCGCTCATGACCGCCTTCAACGCTTTGCCCAAAGCGGCCTTTGTGCCGATTTTGGTGGTGTGGTTTGGCATCGGCATTGGCCCGGCCATCCTCACGGCTTTCTTGATCAGCTTCTTCCCGATCATGGTCAACATCGCCACCGGCCTGGCCACGCTGGAGCCC
>CAZPTM010000114.1:5032-5610 GCA_964589665.1 uncultured Limnohabitans sp.
GCGCGTGCTGGGCGCCAAGCGATGGGACGTGCTGGTCAAAGTGGGGCTGCCGCGCTCTATGCCTTACTTTTACGGCTCGCTCAAGGTCGCCATCACGCTGGCGTTTGTGGGCACCACCGTGTCGGAGATGACCGCCGCCAACGAAGGTATTGGTTACCTGCTGATCTCGGCCGGCTCGGCCATGCAAATGGGTCTGGCGTTTGCCGGCCTGTTGGTGGTGGGTGCCATGGCCATGGTCATGTACGAGCTGTTCAGCTACATCGAAAAACACACCACCGCCTGGGCACACCGCGGCTCGCAGGGCGAATGAGCTGGCTGGCGCAACTCTCGCTGGACTACACACAGGAAAACGGGCGCAGCGTCGCCCGTTTTTCACACCAGGGTCCGCTGCGCATTTTGCAAAGCCTCTACCCTGAGGGCGATGCCATTTGCCACAACGTGCTGGTGCATCCGCCCAGCGGCCTGGTGGGTGGCGACACGCTGGACATGCAGGTTACCGTGGACAAGGGTGCGCATGGTCTGGTGACCACGCCCGGCGCCACCCGCTTTTACCGCAGCGAGGCGGGCCTGGCCACGCA
>CAZPTM010000115.1:0-5598 GCA_964589665.1 uncultured Limnohabitans sp.
CCTTGTTGGCCGGTATCCGGGCTGGCAGATGCGACCTTCATCGCCTTCCCGGGCACCTGTTTCAGGGTGGCCAGTGGCTTGTGAGATGAAAGCGGAGCCTGCTTGCACAGGGCTCGTCTGCTTACCGTTGCGGGGGCAGCGCAGGTTAGGTTCGCTTGTGGGGCGTTCCCTCCTGCTTCCCGTTGAACTGCAGTCCGTGAACCGGACCGCGAGCACCAACAGAGGGTTATTTTACGACCCTGCCTGTCACCAACCCTACGGCGACTTCAGCACTCCTTGTGCAGGGCGAACTCGCGGATGGCAGCAAGTGAGTATTTGGCGCCATGAGCGATCTGACTGTTTTCGTAGCGGTATTTGGCGCCCACCGGACAAGCCAGGCGCGGTGGGCAACTCAGGGCGCACAACGATTCTGGTTTCAACCTTTGGGTAAAGCAGGCCTGCACATCCATTTGTCCAATATCCAGCGCCCGACCCGCACAAGCAGCAATGCAAGGCTTGTCGGCACAGTTCACGCAGGGATGCCCCATATCCTCAACTACTGATGGCTGCAGCATCGTGTCGGTAACGATAGCCGCCCGATACGCAAACCAGCTGCCCCAATGGGCATCAATACCCACCATGAAAGGCGATGCATGGTGCCAGCCCGCCAAGGTGCCCAGCTTTTGCAAACCAAGGTGCTGCCCTTCGGGCAGACCATGGGGAAACACAAAACGGGCCTGCGCCTGGGGCAGCGCCTGCTGCAACCACGCCTGCACGGTGCGCACGCTGTAGTCGTCAATTGGGTGCTGTGCCTCAAGGCCTTCAGCCTTCACACGCGTCCACAGCTGTCGCCCCGCATGCCCAAACAGGATCAATTGGCGTTCATGCCCTGCAACGTCCAAGGGGGCCAACACATCGGCTGGCAAATTGGCCAGGTTAAAGACATGCTGACGGTTCAAGCCAGCCTCGTCCAGCAAGGATTGCAGGGGCAATGTATCCATGGCAGCATCATAGGCCGAGTTGCTTGCGATACCTCTACAATGAGGGCCTCACCCCGATCACCCCATCGCCCGCCATGTCCAGCCCAGACTTGATTGATCAAATTGCCGAGCGCGTCGAGCGCCTGCTGGTTCGCCACGAAGAGCTGCAACGCACCAACGACTTGCTGGCCGAGCAAGTTCAGGCTTTGACGCATGAGCGCGACTCGCTCAAGTCACGCCTGAGTGCCGCACGCGCCCGGGTCGACGCCTTGATCGATCGCCTTCCCGGCACCCCTGATCAGGAGCAAGCATGAGCGCCAAACAAGTCGAAGTCCAGATCATGGGCCAAAGCTACCTGCTAGGCTGCCCTGAAGAGGGCGAGTCGCAGTTGCGAGCTGCCGTTGACCGTGTCGATGCGGCCATGTGCAAAATTCGCGATGCCGGCAAGATCAAGGCCCGCGACCGCATCGCCGTCTTGGCCGCACTGAATTTGGCCTTTGAACAAAACACGCCAACAACGGCCCCTGTTGCCAGCAGCACCGAACTTTCGGCACAAGGCTCAGAACGGCTGGTGTCTTTGCTCCATCGCCTTGACCAGACCCTCAACCAAGACGGTCAACTGATCTGACGGTCGCTATCGCGGAGATTGCGTCACTGCGTTCGCAATGACGCTGCCAAACGCCTACAATGAGACCTGTCTGCGGTGCGCGCCGGGCTTTATATTTCCTTGAACCAATGCTCATTGAGCTCGGGCTTGGTACATCGTCTCTCCAGCGTGATCGTCTCGCGTCAGATGAACCCAAGGGGAGTCTGCCCTCGCCCACCTGAACCCCCGGTTCAGGATGACGGCTCGGTGGCACTTGCAGACACCTTATTTCCCCCCTGCTTTGTCATTGAGCGCACATGATTGATCTCGGTTTGATCCTCGAATTAGCCTCTTTAGGCTTGGTTGCCGGTTTTCTGGCAGGACTACTGGGTATTGGGGGCGGCATGTTAATGGTGCCATTTCTGACCTACATGCTCAGTCACCGTGGGGTCGATGCAAACTTGGCCGTCAAGATGGCGATTGCCACCTCTATGGCCACCATCATTTTCACATCCCTTTCGAGCGTACGCGCACATCATAAAAAAGGAGCTGTCCGCTGGGATTTGGTCAAAGGCTTGGCACCCGGCATTGTGCTGGGCAGCATGTTGGGTAGTCTGGGTATTTTTGCGCTGATCAAAGGCACCTCGTTGGCTTTGTTTTTTGCGCTCTTTGTCGGTTTCTCAGCCACTCAGATGTTTCTGGACAAAAAGCCTTCAGCATCGCGCCAAATGCCTGGATTTGCAGGCCAGCTGAGTGCTGGCGGCTTCATTGGCATGCTCTCGGGCCTGGTCGGTGCAGGCGGCGGTTTTATCAGCGTACCTTTCATGACCTGGTGCAATGTGGCCATTCATCAGGCCGTGGCCACCAGCGCCGCTTTGGGGCTGCCTATTGCGGTAGCCAATGTCTTCGGATACATCATCGCCGGCCTCAAACTCGATCAGCTGCCACCCTACTCTTTTGGCTATTTGTGGCTACCAGCTTTAGGCGTGATTGCTTCGTGCAGCGTGTTCATGGCTCCAGTGGGTGCGTCTGTTGCCCATAAATTACCCGTCAAAAAGCTCAAACGCGTGTTTGCCAGTTTGCTCTTTTCGTTGGCGTTTTACATGCTCTACAAAGGTCTGAGCCACTGAACGCTCAAACCGGCGTCACACACCAAGGCGCCTGGTCATGCACCAAGCCCATCCACAAGGCCCAAGCTGACAAGCTGGCCAGCGCCAAACCTGCCAAACGCATACCCCATCGGCCATCACCCAAATTGCCCAGTTTGAGCAGCAGCCACGGGCCTGCCCACAGGCTCACGCTGGAGCCCAGCGCAAACAAGGCCATCACCACCGCACCCTGCCACACCTGGCTCGACAGGGCCGCCACCATCAGAGCCGAATACAACAAGCCACAGGGCATCAATGCCCAAAGCACACCGACCAAAGCTGGTGCCGCCATGCCCCAGCGCTGGTTGAACACACGCACCTTGGCCCACAAACGGCTCGCTGCCGTGTCCAGCCACAACGGCTGGCGCGCTTGCACCAAGAGCAAGAGCCCCAGTAAAAAAGCAGCCACATGCAACATGGTCCACGCCGGGCGTAGGGCTGCTGACTGGGTAGTCAACCACCCCAAACCCTGCACGGTAGCTGCAGCCAAACCGCCCAGCGCGCTGTAGCCCACAACCCGCCCCAACTGAAAAGCCCACATGGCCTGCGTACGGCGCTCACCCGCAGCTTGTCCCAGCCCTGCGCAGGCTGCGCCACACATGGCAATACAGTGTGGCCCGCCAGCCAATCCCATCACCAAAGCAGTGATGGCCAAAGAACTTTGCATGAATTCATCCTCCAGCCCTGCACCAGCAAAGCGGCTTGCGCAAGCTTAGATGATCTTGGAAAAGCGTGCCCGGTTGCGGTCAGCTTGCAGGTAGCGGTCAAACACCATGGCCACCCCACGCACAAAGAACCAGCCCATGGCTGTGACCTGGATGCCCTGCGCCGTGACCTCCACCAGACCTTGCTCCTGCATGTTGTGAAGCTGGTCAAGTTCGTTGGCGAAGTACTGCTTGAAGTCGATCAGGCACGAGGCGTTGATGGACTCAAACAACAGACTGCCTTGACACATGATGGCCATGATCACGTTGCGGCGGATGAGGTCGTCACGCGTCAGCGCCAAGCCGCGCACCACAGGCAAATGCCCTTGGTCGAGCAGATCGCAATACTCTTCCATTGTCTTGGCGTTTTGGCTGTAGGTCGAGCCCACGCGGCCAATCGCCGAGACGCCAAGTGCAATCAAATCGCAATCCGGCTGGGTGCTGTAGCCCTGGAAGTTGCGGTGCAGACGCCCCTGGCGCTTGGCCACCGCAAGTGCATCGTTGGGCAAGGCAAAGTGATCCATGCCCACATAGACATAGCCGCCTTGCTCAAATGCCTCAATCGAGCGTGCCAGCATAGAGACCTTCGCGCCGCCTGAAGGCAGTTCGGCCGCATGGATACGGCGCTGAGGCTTGAAGCGCTCGGGCAAATGCGCGTAGGCATACAAGGCAATACGGTCCGGACGCAGTTCATTGACTTGCGCCAAGGTACGGTCAAAGGACTCGGGGGTTTGCTGTGGCAAGCCATAAATCAGGTCCACATTGACCGATTCAAAACCGAGTTTGCGCGAAGCCTCAACCAGCGCAAACACCTGCTCGACGGGTTGAATGCGGTGCACTGCTTTTTGCACGGCGGGGTCAAAATCCTGCACACCAAAGCTCAAGCGATTGAAGCCGAGTTCGGCCAAGACAGCCAGGCGCTTCTCGTCAACAGTACGCGGATCGACCTCGACGGAATACTCGCCCCCCGGTACAAAGTTGAAGTTGCGCTTGAGCATGTGCATCAGCTCGCGCAGCTCGTCATCGCTCAGGAAGGTGGGTGTACCCCCACCCAAGTGCAGCTGGCTAACACTGTGGCCTGGGCCCAGATGGGCCATGTGCAAATCCACTTCGCGGGTCAAGTAGCGAAGGTAGGTTTCTGCACGGTCTTTGTGCTTGGTGATGATCTTGTTGCAGGCGCAGTAATAGCAAAGCGATTCACAAAACGGAATATGGACATACAAAGACAAGGGCTGAGCACGCGAAACAGCACTGACATTGCGCTGATCGAGCGCCTGCAAATAATCAGTCTCTGTAAAAGCCTCCACAAAACGGTCCGCCGTGGGATAGGAGGTGTAGCGTGGCCCTGACACATCGAAACGGGTCAACAATTCGGAGGTGATGGCACTCATGGTTACGCGGCATACAGATCAAGATAGAGCCTGTACTGTGCAGCCACTATGGTTTTTCGACCTTGATGCACATCAACTTTATGGACCTCGCAGCCTTGAAAATGCACAATAAAGGGGTAACCCTGATCGACAGCGCCAAAACGTATTAAGCTAGGGTCTTGATCTGGGGCAAAAAGCCCTCCCGAATGACATGGATAAACAAAGTATCAAAGTCGCCTGCTCTAACTGCAACTTGCGTGAGTTATGTATGCCGGTGGGTCTGACCGATCAAGACCTGACCAAGCTCGACCAACTGGTTGCCACACGTCGCAAGATCAAGCGCGGCGACACCTTGTTCAACAACGGCGACAAGTTCACATCTCTTTATGCCATTCGGACAGGTTTTTTCAAGACTGCGCTGGCCACTGAAGATGGCCGAGACCAGGTCACTGGCTTTCAGATGGCTGGCGAGATCATTGGCCTCGATGGCATCGTGCATGACCGCCATACCTGCGATGCGATTGCGCTGGAGGATGCCGAAGTATGCGTGATGCCCTTCGACCGTATTGAAGAACTCTCGCGCGAGGTCACTGCCCTGCAAAGCCATGTACACAAAATCATGAGCCGCGAAATTGTGCGTGAACATGGCGTGATGCTTTTGCTTGGCAGCATGCGCGCCGAAGAGCGCGTCGCCGCCTTCCTGCTCAACCTGGTGCAGCGTTTGCATGCGCGCGGTTTTTCGCAATCCGAGCTGGTGCTGCGCATGACGCGCGAGGAAATTGGCAGCTACCTGGGTCTCAAACTCGAGACGGTCAGCCGTACGTTCTCGAA
>CAZPTM010000116.1:0-5490 GCA_964589665.1 uncultured Limnohabitans sp.
AGGCGCAGCACCTGGGCGGCGCCCAGCATCACGCAGGCGGCGAACAGATACCACTGGATCTCGAGGAAGGCGTTGGAGCTGTAGTCCAGGCCGTAGCGGACCAATGCGTTGGCGGCGCTGATGACGCATGACAACAGCACGGCCCAGGCGGCCAAGATGCCGAAGCGGTCGTTGAGGCGGTCGATGTGCCGTGCGAGGGCGAGCAGGGCGTCCATGGGGCGGGTGAAATCGAAACCCGCCAATGTAGCGAGGCGCCGCCGCGATTCTGCGGACCCGCGCCCCGGGAAAGCCCGCGGCCGGCGCGGTCAGCCGAGCTGCTGGGCCTGCAGGAACAGGCGCGTCGAGCGGGCGCCCGAGCGGCAGAAGGCCAGCAGCGGCCGCGGCAGTTCCTCCAGCAGCGCGGCGAAGGCTGCGATCTCTTCGGGCGATTGGTAGCCGCCTGCGACCGGCAGGTGGCGGTACTGCAAGCCGGCCGCTTCGGCGGCGGCCTGGATCTCGGCCGAGGTCGGCTGGTCCGGGCCGTGTTCGAAATCCGGGCGGTTGTTGACGACGCTCTTGAAGCCCAGCGCGGCGACCTCGGCCATGGCTTCCGGGGTCAGTTGCGGTGCGGCGCAGACGTCAGGCGCGATGGCTTGCAGGGGCAGGCTCATGGCGGCTCCTCACTTGGCCAGCGCGGCCTTGACCGCGGCCGATACCGTGCTCATCTCGGCAGCGTTGCCCAGGGCGGCCTTGGCTGCGGCCATGACCTTGCCCATGTCACCCGGGCCGCTCGCACCCAGCTCCGCGACGATCGCAGCCACGTTCTCGGCCACGGCCTCGGCGCTCAGGCGCTCGGGCAGGTAGGCCTGCAGCACGGTCAACTCGGCGGTTTCCTTGGCCACGAGGTCATCGCGGCCGGCGGCGCTGAACTGGCTGATCGAGTCCTTGCGCTGCTTGATCAGCTTGTCGATGATGGCCACGAGGCCGGCGTCATCGACCGTGACGCGCTCATCGACTTCCTTCTGCTTGACGGCGGCCAGCAGGCCGCGGATGGTCAGCAGCCGGTCGGCTTCCTTGGCGCGCATGGCGGCCTTCATGTCTTCGGTGATGCGGTCTTTGAGGCTCATGGGGAGGTCCGGTTCAAAAAAACAAAAACCCGCGACAGCGTCCTGTGGCGGGTTTTGGAGTTCACTGGAGCCGCCCGTTGCGAGGCAGGCTCCGGCTCGCGTCAGAGACGATCAGTACAGCTTCTTGGGCAGCTGCATGCTGCGCACGCGCTTGTAGTGGCGCTTGACGGCGGCAGCCTTCTTGCGCTTGCGCTCGGCGGTGGGCTTCTCGTAGAACTCGCGGGCGCGCAGGTCGGTCAGCAGGCCCAGTTTTTCGATGGTGCGCTTGAAGCGGCGCAGGGCAACGTCAAACGGCTCGTTTTCTTTAACACGGATGGTGGTCATTGACTCAAATTTCCAAATTGTGCCGGTCGCGAGCAGCAGGGAAGATCGGGCCCTGACACTCCGATACCGGCTGTTTTCCCGTCACAGAACTAGTATTTGGCAGACGGGGTTTTGCCAGCAAAGACGACCATTATAACGCGATCATGCACGAGTGGCCAAGGCTTGCGCACAGGCGTGGCCGCTGGCCCAGGCCCACTGGAAGTTGTAGCCACCCAGCCAGCCTGTCACATCCACCACCTCGCCGATGAAGTACAGCCCCGGCTGTTTGGATTCCATGGTTTGGGAGGACAGATCGCGCGTGTCCACACCCCCAAGGGTGACTTCGGCTTTCTGGTAGCCCTCGGTGCCGGTGGGCGTCAGGCTCCAGCTCGATAAAGCTTGCGCCAGCTTGGTCAGGGCCTTGTCGGGCACTTCGGGGCAGCTGCGCTGCAAGGCCGGGTCCTGGCTGACCCACGCTTCGGCCAGACGGCTGGGCACGAGCTGGGTCAGTTCATTGACCAGCAACTTTTTGGAGCGTTGTTTGGCATCCTGAAGGCGTGTGGAGACATCGGTCTCGGGTGCGAGGTTCAGCCGAATGGGCTGCCCGGCTTGCCAGTAACTGGAGATTTGCAGCACGGCAGGGCCCGATAGGCCGCGGTGCGTGAACAGCAAGTCTTCATCAAAATGCATCCGTGTCTTTTTGTCACCGGTTTCAATGCCTACCGGCAAGGCCAGTCCGGCCAGCTGCGCGTAGGGAACCCAGGCAGCGCCGTCAAACGTCAGCGGCACCAGGCCTGGGCGGCGCTCCACCAGGCGCAGGCCAAACTGTTGCGCCAGCTCGTAGCCCCAGCCACTCGCACCGATCTTTGGGATCGACAAGCCGCCAGTGGCCACCACGAGTGAATGGGTGTGCACCGTGCCGCGGTCGGTGTCAAGTTCGTAAATGCCTTCGTTGTAGCGCACGGCCTTCACGCCACATGGTTGCCAGCGCGTCACGCCGCCTGCATCGCATTCAGCCAGAAGCATGCGGATCAGGTCTTCGGCCGAGTGGTCCAGAAACAGCTGACCTTTGTGCTTTTCATGAAACGCAAGGCCGTGCTTTTGAACCAGCGCAATGAAGTCTTGCGGGGTGTAGCGCGATAAGGCCGAGCGGCAAAAGTTCGGGTTCTGGCTCAGGTAGTGCTTGTGCGGGGCACTCGGGTCCAGGTTACGATTGGTGAAGTTGCAGCGCCCGCCGCCCGAAATGCGAACCTTCTCGGCCACTTTGGCGCTGTGGTCCAGGACCAGCACTTTGAGGCCGCGCTGACTTGCCACGCTTGCGCAAAAAAGGCCGGCAGCGCCGGCCCCGACGATGATGGCATCCCATGTGTTGTTCATGGGGTGCAAGTGTAGGTCAGCCCATCAGGCCTTTGAGCATGCCCAGACCCTGACTGAGCATATCGCCTTGAGGCAATTGGCCATTAGGGGTGAGCTTGTCAATCAAACCCGGCAGTTGCGCCGACAAGGTGCCTGCCAGATCCGGGGCGCTTGCACCAGTTTGTTCAGCCAGGGCCTGCAAAGGGCCGTGTCCCAGTGCGGATTGAATTTGTTCGGCCGAAATGGGCAGGTTGGCACCAGTGCCAATCCACGATGCAACGATGTCGCCCAGGCCCTTGCTTTGAAAGGCCTGCATCAGGCCGGCAATACCGCCTGTTTGCGGATTGTTGATCAAGCTGCTCAACAGGCCGAGGATGTCAGTTTGGCCGTTACCGGCCTGGCTTTGCCCGGCTAAAGCGCCGATGGCTTGCGAGGCGATGGAATCGAAAAGTCCCATTGTTTTCTCCCTGATTGAAACGCCCACCGTGGGCGCTTTCAGGGCAGAGTTTAAAGGGGAAGTTCATGCAAAACGATACATTTGTACTTCGTTTGTATCCAGCTGGTGTTCTGTCCACGCGCGTACCCCCCGCACCACATCGCCGATGACGATGATGCTGGGGCTTTGCAGGCCCTGTGCAGTCATGGTTTCAGACAGGGCGTGCAGCGTGGTCAAAGCCTGGCGCTGCTGTGGCAAGCTAGCGTGTTGCACGATGGCCACCGGCGTATCAGCAGGCAGGCCTTGCAGCAGGCCAAGCTGGATGGTCTGCAGGCTGCTAACGCCCATATAGATCACCAGCGTGAGTTTGGCCTGATGGGCGGTGCGCGACAGCGCGACCCAGTCTGTGCCCTCATCACCCGTCTTGGCGTGTCCGGTGATGAAGACCACGCCGTGCGCACGGTCTCGGTGGGTCAGCGGTGCGCCCAGACTTGTCAAACCGGCCAAACCCGAGGTGATGCCGTTGATCACATCGACCTCAATGCCTTCTTCGCGCAGGTGCTCCACTTCTTCGCCGCCGCGTCCAAAAATGAAGGGGTCGCCGCCCTTGAGGCGAACCACGGTCTCGCCTTCGCGTACGGCCTGCACCATCAGTTTGTGGATGAAGGCCTGGGGTGTGCTGGCGCAGCCGCCGCGTTTACCCACATGGATGATGCGGGCGTCGGGCTTGGCGTGTTCCAGAACAGCATCGTTGACCAGGTCGTCCACCAGCAGCACGGTGGCGCGCGCAATGGCTTTGGCGGCTTTGAGGGTCAGCAGCTCCGGGTCGCCGGGGCCGGCGCCCACCAGGGTGCAACGAGGAAGGGGGATCGGGTTCATGTCAGATCGGAAGATGCAATGCTCAGAATTTTCCGATCTAACGAATCACTTTCAAAATACAAATTGGCTATATGTTGAATGAAGCCCAGGGGAGTCAGCTTCAGGCCGGGTCCATGCCATGTTCTCGCTTGAGCGTGTCGCAGGCGCTTGACTGCCAGAAGGCCAACAGGGCCCGCGCGACCTCGGGGTGCTGGCAGGTGCTGGCCACAGCGCCGGAGAAGATGGTGATGATTTCCGTCCCTTTGGGCATACCGCCGATCAGGGTGATGCCATCTACCCCCAGCATTTCGCTGCGCTGCTGAAAGCCAAGCGAGACCTCGCCTTGGGCAACCAAAGCGCCGACAGGGATGCCTGGCTTGGACTGAACCAGTCTGGGTGCCATCTGATCAGCAATGCCCCAACGTTCAAACAACTTGAGAAGTTGCGTGCCGCTGGGCCCGGTGGAGTAGCCTACCGTCGGGGCAGCCAGGACAGCTGCTTTCAGGGCTGCCTCAGTGGAAATGTCTGGCACGGGTTGACCAGCACGCACGGCAACAGCCACATCGGAGACCACCAGGTCGGTGCGGCTGCCTGACAGCACATGGCCACTGTCCATGAGCTTGTCGATGGCGTTGCTGGCCAAGGCCACAAGATCAAAGGCTTCACCGGCCTGGACCCGTTTGGCGACATCGACACCGCCTGCTGACTCCAGGCTCACGCGTACGCCCGGTGCTTGTTGTGCGTAGAGCGTGATCAGGTCAGTCAGCACAGCTTGTGTGGCCATGGACGAAATCAGTCGTAGTGTGGTGCTCATGGGCATTGTCCTCAGGGTGATTGCATCATTATGGCCAGAGCCATCGGGCAGGCCCATGTGCCACTTAAACTAGCTGCTATGCAAATTTTGGGCATTGAATCTTCTTGCGACGAAACCGGGGTGGCGCTGGTGCAGACCACCGAGCAGCGCTGGCCGCAGCTTTTGGCGCACGCGTTGCACAGTCAAATTGAAATGCACCAGGCTTACGGTGGCGTGGTGCCCGAGCTGGCCAGTCGCGACCATATTCGACGTGTACTGCCGCTCACGCGCGAGGTGTTGTCCATCGCTGGCCGGACCCTGGCTGATGTGGATGTGGTGGCCTACACGCGAGGGCCCGGTCTGGCCGGGGCTTTGCTGGTGGGCTCGGGTGTTGCGTGTGCGCTGGCTGCAGCATTGAACAAACCGGTGCTGGGCATCCATCACCTGGAAGGGCATTTGCTCTCACCATTTTTGAGCGAAGACCCGCCTGAGTTTCCATTTGTGGCTCTGCTCGTGTCTGGCGGGCACACGCAGCTCATGCGTGTCGATGGTGTGGGGCAATACACCTTGCTGGGCGAGACGATTGACGATGCCGCAGGAGAAGCCTTTGACAAATCGGCCAAGTTGCTGGGCCTGCC
>CAZPTM010000117.1:0-1150 GCA_964589665.1 uncultured Limnohabitans sp.
CCGCCGAGTTCTTCTGCGCCAACATGACGGTGGAGATGGACGATACGGATAAGCTCAAGGTCTTGTACGAAGACGCCCTCAAGTTCGGCATCACCTTCGATCCGCCCGACGTCAACCGAGGCCGTTACCGCTTTGAGCCCGTCACCGACAAAGTGATTCGCTATGGCTTAGGTGCTATCAAAGGCACGGGTCAGCAAGCCATTGAAGCGATCGTGGCCGCCCGGGAAGAGGGCGGTGCGTTCACCAGTTTGTTTGATTTCTGTGTTCGGGTGGACCGCAGCCGACTGAACAAGCGCACGGTGGAAGCGCTCATCAAGGCAGGAGCTTTTGATTCCCTGCACTTGAACCGGGCCGCCTTGGTGGCCAGCATTGATACCGCTTTTGAATTTGCCAACGCGACGGCAGCCAACGCCAACCAAGGCGGTCTGTTTGACATGCTCGGTGACGATGCGCATGGTTCGAGCTCGCAAGAGCCTGCACTGGAAGACGTGTTGCCTTGGGGTATTAAAGAGCGCCTGACGTTTGAAAAAACAGCCGTGGGCTTTTATTTGTCGGGCCACCTGTTTGATGCGGTCGAGCGCGAGGTGCGCCAGTTTGTGCGCCGCAAGATCGATGATCTGATCGACAGCCGCGAGCCGCAGTTGATTGCTGGCATCGTGAGTGATCTGCGCGTCATCAACGGGATGCGCGGCAAGGTGGCGATCTTCAAGCTTGACGACAAATCGGGCGTGATGGAGGCTACAGCCGACGAAAGTCTGATCAACGCCGCACGCAACGCGCTCAAGGATGACGAGCTCATTATTGTCATGGCCAAGATGCAGATGGACCGGTTCTCAGGCGGTTTCCGCCTGAAGATTGAACAGATCTGGGACTTGGGCGATGCGCGCTGCCGTTTCGGCAAGTTTTTGCGTGTCAAGGTCAACGGTCATGCCCCAGACATTGCGCGCCTGCTACGCGAATTTCCGGTGGTGCGCGAGCACACCGAGCATGGGGACCTGGTCAAAGGCCTGGCGGTGCGCCTACAGCTGGAGCGCCACAGCCCCGAGGTGGCCGCACGCGCCGAACTGGCGCTGGGTGAACAGGTGAAGTTTTTCCCTTCAGACGCTGCCTTGGCCAGCTGGATGGCGCAAGCTGAAGGTGGGCAAGCGCA
>CAZPTM010000117.1:1250-5461 GCA_964589665.1 uncultured Limnohabitans sp.
GCGTCGTCCCAGGCGGCATTGCCGCTGGACTGCACTAGGCGACGACTCAGGATGGTGCCGTTGTTGGAAGCGCGCACTTCAACTTCGGCGCGAGGGTTGCCCGGTACATCGCCAGGGAAGGTGATGTTGGGTTTGATGCGACCAATCAACCGACCCGCATACGTGGCTGATGGTCCTGATGACTTGAGCGCGGTGCCAGTCGCATTGGGCCCCCCGGTGGCTCCTGCCAAACCTTGCATGCGCTTGAGGTTTTCTTTACGCAGTGCTTCAGCACGTGCAGCATCAGCTTTGGCTTGGGCTTCCTGTTTTTTGCGTTCAGCTGCTTTTTTCTTGGCTAGCTCTTCCTTGGCTTGCTGCTCTTTGAGCTTCTTCTCCTTTTCAGCTTTCTCTTTAGCCAACTTCTCTTTGGCGAGCTTTTCCTTACGCAGTTTCTCGGCTTGTTCCTTTTCCAGCTCTTTTTTCTTTTCTTCTTTTTGCTTTTTCAGCGCAATCTCGGCATCGCGCTTTTGCACATCGGGCTCAGGTTCGGGGGCAGGGCGGGGCGCGGGTTTGGGCGGCTCGGGTTTGACGGGTTCTGGCTCGGGCGCAGGTTCTGGCTCCACCAATGCAGGCGCAGCTTGCTGTGGAATGGCAGACCACAACTCAGCTTCTGCAGTGACCACGGTGGGTTGTGTACTCCAGCGGGTGGCCAGACCCAAGGCCACGAAAAGCAGGACGTGTGCGGCTGCGGCCAGGCCATAGCTTCGTCCACGCGCCGGCTCTGGAGGTGGCGCAAACTCGGCCTGGTAAGTGGTGTTGTGCGGCTGCAAACCCAAAGTCCTTTAACGCTGCTGAATCAAGGTGCCAATTGAACTGACAGGCCCACGCGGGCAATGCCGGCGCGTTGCAAGGTGTCCATGACCTTCACCACGTTTTCGTATTTGACGTTGCGGTCTGCGCTGATGACGACGGCGGTGTTGGTGTCAGCGCCTTGGGCGTTCTTCACAGCCTCGGCCACGCCACCGATCATCAGTTTGCTGGTTTTGCCATCGGCCACCAGCTCCAGCGTTTCGTCTTTCTGGATCACCACCTGCAAGACCTTGTCGGGCTGCTTGTTGGCTTTGCCGATGCTGGGCAGGTCGATCAGGCTGGGCGTGATCATGGGCGCGGTGACCATGAAGATGATCAGCAGCACCAGCATGACGTCGATGAACGGCACCATGTTGATTTCGTTGACGGCGCGGCGACCGCGCCCTCGGTGTGCAACTCCTGGCATGGGTGGCTCCTTGCTCAGTGGCCCGAAGCAGTGGCGGCGCTGGTGCCCAGGCTACGCTGCAGAATATTGGAGAACTCTTCAATGAAGGTTTCCAGCTTGATGGCCACACGGTCAATGTCGCGGGCAAAGCGGTTGTAGGCCACGACGGCCGGGATGGCGGCGAACAAGCCAATGGCCGTGGCCACCAGCGCTTCGGCAATGCCGGGGGCCACGGTGGCCAGCGTCACTTGCTGCAAGTTGGCCAGGCCAGTGAAGGCGTGCATGATGCCCCAGACGGTGCCAAACAAGCCCACATAAGGCGAGACCGAGCCGACCGAGGCCAGAAAGGACAGTTGCGATTCGGCTGCGTCCAGTTCGCGCTGGAAGCTGGCGCGCATGGCGCGGCGTGCGCCGTCGAGCAGGGTGCCTGCGTCGGTGATGCGACGCTCGCGCAGTTTTTGGTATTCGCGCATGCCGCTGGCAAAAATGCGCTCCATCGGGCCGGCCTGTTTGGCGTTCTGGCTGGCTGCATTGAACAGCTCATTCAGGCTGGTGCCCGACCAGAACACACGCTCGAAATCTTCGTTGAGGTTCTGGATGCGTTTGATGGCAGTGAGTTTGCGAAAAATCGCTGCCCAGCTGGCGACCGAGATGGTCAGCAAAATCGCCATGACGATCTGGACCACAAAGCTGGCGTGCAGCACCAGCGAGATGATGGACATGTCGTTGTTCATTTCAAAGCTTCCAGAATGGGGGCGGGAATGCGTCCCGGTTTGAGGGTGGATGCATCGACCCAGCCGATGCGAATGGTACCTTCGGCCAGCAGTACATCTGCCTGGCCTTCACGGCGCAGCAGCACTTGCTGGGCAATCGTCAGGCTCACGCGGCCTGCCTCGGCCACGCGTGCAGTGACCCACAGCGCGTCGTCCAATCGTGCGGGCTGGTGGTATTTGACGGCGGTTTCGCTGACGACAAACATGCCGCCAGCTTGCTCCTTGAGAGCTTGCTGACCATAGCCCAGCGAGCGTAGCCACTCAGTGCGGCCACGCTCCATGAACTTGAGGTAATTGGCATAAAAGACGATGCCGCCTGCGTCGGTGTCTTCCCAGTACACGCGCAGCGGAAAACCGAAAGGGGTGAGGGCTTGCGTCATGGCTGCAACCAGGCTTTCAGGCGTTCGATGGCGGTGCGCAATTCGGCCATGGAGTTCGCGGTCGAAAAGCGCACAAAACGGGCAGTGTCGGCCTGGCCAAAATCGCGGCCGGGTGTGATGGCGACATGCGCGTGTTTCATGGCTGCAAAGGCAAAGTCCCAACTGTCTTTGATCCCCAGTTTTTTGCAGGCATCGGTGCAGTCGGCCCAGGCGTAGAAGGCACCATCGGGCATGACAGGCACGTGCAGGCCCAGGGCGTTGAGTGCGGGGATGAAATAGTCACGACGCGCCTTGAACTCGGCGCGGCGCTGTTCGTACAGGGCCAAGCTGTCGGCCTCAAAGCAGGCCAGCGCGGCTTGTTGCGACACGGTGCTGGCGCAAATGAACAGGTTTTGCGCCAGCCGTTCGATGGCGGGCACCAGCGCTTCGGGCACCACCAGCCAGCCCAGGCGCCAGCCGGTCATGTTGAAGTACTTGCTGAAGCTGTTGATGCTGATGATGTCGTCGCTGATGGCCAGTGCGGTTTGCGCATAGGCCTCGTCGTGGGACAGGCCCAAGTAGATCTCGTCAATCAGCGTGATGCCGCCACGTGCACTCACCACTTCATGGATGCGACGCAGCTCGGCCGGATCAATCGAGGTGCCGGTCGGGTTGGAGGGCGAAGCCAGCAACACGCCGCGCGTTTTCGGGCCCCACGCCGCTTCAACCTTGGCAGCGCTCAGCTGAAAGCGTTCTTCAGCGGTGGTCGGCACCAGGACAGCATTGCCGTCTGCAGCGCTCACAAAGTGGCGATTGCAGGGGTAGCTGGGGTCGGGCATCAGGATTTCATCACCCGACTCAATCAGGGCCAGGCAAGCCAGCTGCAATGCCGCTGAGGCTCCGGCAGTCACCACAATACGGCTGGCTGGCACCTGCACGCCAAAGCGCAGGCGGTACCAGGCGCTTATGGCTTCGCGCAGCGGTGCTATGCCCAAGGCCTGTGTGTACTGGGTTTGGCCAGCCGCAATGCATTGCTGCGCCGCTTGTTGCACCAAAGGTGGGGCGGTGAAGTCCGGCTCGCCAATGTTCAAAAAGATCATCGGGCGGTCGGTGTGCGCCACCTCGCGAGCCAGTGCTTGGGCAGCCTTGGCCACTTCCATCACATAAAACGGTTCAATGCGCTCGGCGCGCTGCGAAATGCGCATGGCGTGTTTCAGTCGCGGGCGCGGCCGGCGGCGCGGTCGGCTTCGACCTCGGCGGTGCGCAGTTGCGGCGCCAGGCCGCTGAGCACAGCGTTCACATACTTGTGTCCGTCGGTGCCACCAAAGTCCTTGGCCAGCTCGATGCACTCGTTGAGCACCACGCGCCAGGGTACATCCAGACAGTTCTGAAATTCGTACAGCCCGATCCACATGCAAGCATGTTCGATGGGCGAAATCTCGCTCATCGGACGGTCCAGCTTGGGTGCAATCAAAGCGTCCAACGCAGCGGCTTGCTCAATACATCCGTAGAGCAGGGCGTCGTAGTGGGCAATGTCGGCTTTGTGAAAGCCCGACAGGTCGCGGGTGAAGACGTCAATGTCAGACGCGTCGTTGCCGCCGACCAGGTACTGGTAGAGCGCCTGCAGCGCAAATTCGCGTGAGCGGCTGCGTGCGGGCTTGGAGGCAGACTTGCGTGTGCCTGCAGCTTTCAAAGGCGCTTCGCTCATGCTTGCTCCTCGTCGTCCACCAGCTCGGCCAGGTCGGCCGACAGGTCTTCGAGCACGGTGGCCATTTCAACGGCCACGCGTGCGGCATCGCGGCCTTTTTCGTGTTGTCGTGCGATGGCCTGGTCCATGTTCTCAAC
>CAZPTM010000118.1:0-5312 GCA_964589665.1 uncultured Limnohabitans sp.
TGGATTTCCAAGGGGGCCAGCAAATAAGTTGGGGACATCCCCGATGACATGCTGAACCTGTTTTAATAGCATCACTAGATCACAAGGAGATTTCAGATGCAAAACCGTCGCGAGACACTCAAGCAAAGCGCAGTCGTTGCCGGTCTGCTGGCCACCGCTGGTTTCCCTCAATTCGCTCAGGCTTACAGCACTGCAGCCTTCCAGGCCAAGACCGCACAAGACGTGGTCAAAGCTCTGGGCGGCTCTTCCCTGGCTGAAAGCAAGGACGTGACCATTGGTGGTCCGGACATCGCCGAAAACGGCGCTGTGGTGCCCCTGAAAGCCGGCTCGACCCTGGCTGGCGTCAAGCAAATTCTGGTGCTGGTTGAAAAGAACCCCGCCGCCATGGTGGCTCTGTTCAACGTGAACGACAACGTGGAAGCTCAATTCTCCGTTCGCGCCAAAATGGGCCAGTCTTCTGACGTGTACGCCGTGGCCATCATGAACGATGGCAAGGCTTTCTACGCCAAGAAAGAAGTCAAAGTGACTCTGGGTGGTTGCGGCGGCTAATTCGCCCCGTCAACGCATTCACAGTTCTTAAACCAATTTATTTGAAAAGATTCAGGAGTTCAAAATGGCAGATCCGATGCGCATCCGTGCAAAAGCCTCTGGCAATACCGCCAACGTTCGTGTGCTGATGAGCCACGAAATGGAATCCGGCCAGCGTAAAGACGCTTCCGGCAACCTGGTGCCCGCTCACTACATTCAAGACGTGAGCGCCAGCCTGAACGGCAAGGTTGTGATGACCGCCGAGTGGGGCCCCTCCGTGTCCAAAAACCCCTTCCTGGAATTCAACCTGAAGGGTGCCAAGGCTGGTGACAAAGTTGCCATCACCTGGAAGGACAACAAGGGCGAAACCCGCACCGACGAAACCACCGTCGCTTAACACGGCGTGAGTTCGCAAGGGTGAAGTCCAAACACTTCACCCTTTTTCGTTTCCAACAACAACACCAGAGGTGACAATGAAAAAACTTTCCACCCTAACCATTGCAGCGTCGTTGATGCTGTCTGTGGCTCCGGTTTGGGCCCAAAAGTCGGCCAGCCAGAGCATTGATGAGTACCGTGAAATGCTTCAGGACGGCAACCCCGCTGACCTGTTCGTTGCCAAAGGTGAAGATGTCTGGAAACAAAAGCGTGGTCCCAAGGGTGCCTCGCTTGAAAAGTGTGACCTGGGCAAAGGCCCTGGCGTGGTCAAAGGCGCTTTTGCCGAGCTGCCACGTTTCTTCGCTGATACCGGCCGCATGCAAGACCTGGAGTCCCGCTTGCTGACCTGTATGGAAACGCTGCAAGGCTTTAACGCCGCCGAAATTGCCAAAACTGCATTTGGCAAAGGTGAGCAAAAGAACGTGACCGCACTGGCTGCGTGGATTTCTTCCGAGTCCCAAGGCATGAAGTTCAACCTGCCTCAGTCGCACGCGCAGGAAAAAATGTTCTACGAAGTGGGCAAGCGCTTGTTCTTCCAGCGTGGTGGTCCGCATGACTTCTCTTGCGCTTCTTGCCACGGCGTAGATGGCAAGCGCATTCGCCTGCAAGACCTGCCTAACCTGACCAAGAACCCGGGTGATGGCATTGGTTTCGCAGCCTGGCCTGCGTACCGCGTCGGCAACGGCCAGATGTGGGGTATGCAGCAACGTTTGAACGACTGCTACCGCCAACAACGTTTCCCGTATCCTGGCTTTGGCAGCGATGCCACGATCGCTTTGGGCGTGTACCTGGGCGTGAACGCCAAGGGTGCCAAATCGATTGCCCCCGCCATCAAGCGCTGAACCAGGAGACATACACATGAAACGCAATACCAAATGGACTCTGGGTGCCCTGACCGTGGCTGCTTTGCTGGCCGGTTGCGCAGCAGCTCCTGATGTGGCTGAAGTCAAGGCCATGACCGACAAGATCGTCAAGTCGTCCTTCTCCGACAAGGGCATCGCGAAGGTTGACCGCGTGCTCAACACCGACGAAACCAACCGCGCTTGCTCTGAAGCTGATGTGGCTGGCAAACCTTTGGATGAAAAAACCGCCAAGGCCATCGAAGCCATGAACCTCAAGGCCGTCAAGTGGCCCTCGGACGGCAAGTTCATCGGTGATTGGAAGGCCGGCGAAAAAGTGGCCCAAAGCGGCAAGGGTATGACCTGGAAGGATAAGGCTGGCGCTGTCAACGGCGGCAACTGCTACAACTGCCACCAGATCAGCAAGCAGGAAATTTCCTACGGCACCATTGGCCCAAGCCTGTACAACTACGGCAAGCTGCGCGGCGTCACCGACCCCAACAGCGCTGCTGCCAAGCCGATCGTGGAATACACCTGGGGCAAGATCTGGAACTCGAAAGCCTACAACGCATGCTCCAACATGCCGCGCGCTGGCCATTCCGGCATCCTCAATGAGTCGCAGGTGCGTGACATCATGGCTCTGTTGCTGGATCCCAAGTCTCCGGTCAACCAGTAAGCCACACAGCTACCCGGCCTCGGCCGGGTTTTTTTAGACCCGATATATCAGTGATTGCAAATCTATGAATCTCAGCAAACGCGAATTCCTGCAAGTGATGGGCGCCGGCACCATGGCCGGCATGAGCTTGGGCACCTACGCTGAAGCCAGCGCCGCGACTGCGGCCAATGGCTTGTACGATATTCCCAAGTTCGGCAATGTGTCTTTCCTGCACATGACCGACTGCCACGCACAGCTCAAGCCCATTTACTTCCGCGAGCCCAACATCAACCTGGGCATCGGCTCCATGAAGGGCAATCTGCCTCACCTGGTGGGCGAGCATTTGCTGAAGGTCGCCAAGGTCCGCCCTGGTACCGCTGAAGCGCATGCGCTGACTTATTTGGACTACGAAAAAGCAGCCAAGCGCTACGGCAAGGTGGGTGGTTTTGCGCACCTGTCCACGCTGGTCAAGCGCATGAAGGCCAGCCGCCCCGGTGCGCTGCTGCTGGACGGTGGTGACACCTGGCAAGGTTCGGGCACCTGTCTGTGGACCAATGGCCAGGACATGGTTGACGCTTGCAAACTGCTGGGCGTGGACGTGATGACCGGCCACTGGGAATTCACCCTCGGTATGGACCGTGTGAAAGAAATCGTTGAAAAAGACTTCGCTGGCAAAGTTGACTTTGTGGCGCAGAACGTCAAGACCAACGACTTTGGCGACCCGGTGTTCAAGCCCTATGTGATCCGCGAGATCAATGGCGTGCCTTGCGCCATCATCGGTCAGGCTTTCCCCTACACCCCGATTGCCAACCCCCGCTACATGGTCGCGGACTGGGAGTTCGGCATTCAAGACGAGAACATGCAAAAGATGGTGGACGAGGCCCGCGGCAAAGGCGCGCAGGTCGTCGTCGTCATCAGCCACAACGGCATGGACGTGGACCTGAAAATGGCCAGCCGTGTCAGCGGCATCGACGCCATCATGGGCGGTCACACGCACGACGGCATGCCGGTGGCCACGCTGGTGTCCAACAAGGGTGGCAAAACCATCGTCACCAATGCGGGCTCCAACGGCAAGTTCCTGGGCGTGCTTGACTTTGACGTCAAGGACAAGAAGGTCTCTGACTTCCGCTACAAGCTGCTGCCGGTCTTCTCCAACATGCTGCCGGCCGATCCGGAAATGGATGCCCTGATCACCAAGATCCGCGCGCCCTACGAGGCCAAGCTGAGCGAAGTGCTGGGCGTCTCCGAAGGCCTGCTGTACCGCCGTGGCAACTTCAATGGCACGGGCGACCAGCTGCTGGTGGACGCACTCATGGACGTACAAGGCGCCGACCTGGCCTTCTCGCCAGGTTTCCGCTGGGGCACCACGCTGCTGCCCGGCCAGGAAATCACCCGCGAGTGGCTGCTGGACATGACCGCCACCACTTACTCGTACGCCACCGTGACCGAGATGACCGGCGAAACCATCAAAACCGTGATGGAAGACGTGTGCGACAACCTGTTCAACCCCGACCCTTACTACCAACAAGGCGGCGACATGGTGCGCGTGGGTGGTATGTCTTATTCGGTGGACCCCACCGGCAAGATGGGCAGCCGCATCAGCGATATGCGCATCAAAGGCAAGCTCATCGAAGCGGGCAAGAAGTACAAGGTCGCTGGCTGGGCCCCCGTGGCCGAAGAAGCCCGCAACGCCGGCAACAAGATGGTGTGGGAACTGGTCGAGCAGTGGCTCAAGGCCCAACAAGGTGGAAAAGTGGGTGCGCGCAAACTCAATGCGCCTAAAGTCACCGGTGTGGTGCCTAACCCCGGCTACGTGGTCTAAGAGCCTATGCGCGACACGGGCGGACAAATCCAGCGCAGTCGCAGACTGTTTCTGGGGGCCACAGCAGGGCTGGCGACCAGCGCCGCCCTGTGGCCCGAGGCGCGTTTGCTGGCAGAGCAGGCGCACGACTTCGTCGTGGGCCCGCCCATGCCGGACATCGCACCGCGTCAGATCTCGCCGCATGTGTGGATTGTGTTTGCGCCCGATGGTTTCCCTACGCCCGAGAACAAGGGCATGATGTCCAACGTCACCTTTGTGGTGACGTCCGAGGGCGTGGTCATCCTGGACTCGGGCAGTTCGCTGCAAATCGGACAAATGGTCATCCGCCAAATTCGCAAGGTGACCAACAAGCCCGTGGTGGCAGTGTTCAACTCGCACTTCCATGGTGACCATTGGCTGGGCAACCACGCTTTTGTGGAGGCTTACGGCAAGGATCTGCCCATTTACGCCTTGCCCCAAACGCGCGACATGATTGCGGGGGTTGAGGGCAATATGTGGCGCTCGATGATGGAGCGTTGGACCAACCAGTCCACCAGCGGTACCCAGGTGTTCGCGCCTAACAAAACCGTTGTGCATGGCCAGGAGATTCGTTTTGGGGATGTCACGCTCAAGATGCACTTCTACGGTAAAGCTCATACGGATTCCGACTTGTCGGTGCAGGTGATCGAGGACAAGGTGACGCATGTGGGCGACATTGCCATGGCTAACCGCATTGCAAACATGGACGATGGATCCTACTTGGGTACCTTCAAGTACTACAAGGAACTGGCGGCAGCCACCGGCGCGCAATTGTGGACCCCAGGCCATGGTCAACCAGGCAAAGACATCTTGCAGACCTATGGTCAGTTTCTGGCCGGTATTTGGGAGCCTTGCCTGAAGGCAGTGGAAGACGCCAAATCCCAATCCGAGGCCAAAGCGATGGTGTTAGCCGACCCGCGCGTGGCTAGCCGCGCCAAAACCATGCAGGGCTACGACAGCAACATTGGCAAGTACATCAGCCTGGCGTACCTGGAAGCCGAAAAAGTCGCTTTCT
>CAZPTM010000119.1:0-5276 GCA_964589665.1 uncultured Limnohabitans sp.
CGGGTCGATCTTGCCTTCTTTGGCGGCCTGGTTCAGGTTGTTGGTGTACTGCTCCAGTGGCGAGGCTTTTTCGCCGCGCTCGTTGCCGGCTTGTGCGCCCTCTTCGCCTTCGTTGTTCGAGGCAGACGGCTCAGGCTTGACTCCTTCCGGCGGGTCGCTCTTGCGGATACCGTGGGCAATGAAATTGACCACATCCAGGCGCGTGATGCCTTGTTGGTGCAGGTAATACACGGCGTGCGAGTCCTTCTCGCCAAAAATGGCGACCAGCACATTGGCGCCGGTCACTTCCTTTTTGCCGTTGCCGGTGGACTGCACATGCATGATGGCGCGCTGGATCACACGCTGGAAACCCAGCGTGGGCTGCGTGTCCACCTCTTCGGTGCCTGCCACCTGGGGCGTGTTGTCCTTGATGAAGTTGGTCAACGCGCCACGCAAATCGTCAATATTGGCCGCGCAAGCGCGCAGCACCTCGGCCGCGCTGGGGTTGTCCAGCAAGGCCAAAAGCAGGTGCTCAACGGTGATGAATTCATGCCGTTGCTGGCGGGCCTCGACAAAGGCCATATGCAGGCTGACTTCGAGTTCTTGAGCAATCATGAGGTTTCCTTCTGTGCGCTAATGTTCTGTGTATGCAAATGGGGATGCCTGGCGTTTATTCAACCGGTTCGCTCTCGCATTGCAGCGGGTGGCCAGCATGGCGTGCGGCATCCATGACCTGGGTGACCTTGGTGGCCGCCACGTCCTGGCTGTACACCCCGCAAACGGCTTTGCCGTCCAGGTGAATCTTGAGCATGATCTGGGTGGCCGCCTCGCGGTCTTTGCTGAAGAATTCTTGCAACACCACCACGACGAACTCCATGGGCGTGTAGTCGTCATTGAACATGACCACCTGGAACATGCGTGGTGGCTGCACGCGCTGCGCGCGGCGCTCCAGCACCACAGAATCGCCCGAATCCGGTATGCGCGGCCCCTCAGGTGGCCTGTTGGTTTGTTGTGGTTTGCGAGTCGGCATGAATTCATTCTATCGACAGCCGGGGCCAGTTCTGAGGCGGTGCCAAAAAACCTTTCAGCGCCGCGCGTATCGGGGAAAACCTTCAATTGACAAGGTCAATGCACTGCCCCAGACTGGTGCGAAAAGACAGTCGGAGACAAACATGCCCAACGGTAAAGTCAAGTGGTTCAACGACGCCAAGGGCTTCGGCTTTATAGAGCCCGATGATGGCGGCCCCGATGCCTTCGCTCACTTCTCGGCCATCGCGATGGACGGCTACAAAAGCCTCAAGGAAGGTGCACGGGTCAGCTTCGAGCTGGTGGATGGCCCCAAGGGCCTGATGGCGGCCAACATCCGCGTCGAAGGTGCACAAGCCAGCACACAGGCCAGCGTCCAGCCTGCAGCCGAATAAGCTTTACACCTGCTTCATGGACTAGGCCCCAAAAGGCCTTATGCTCTTGCGCCATCACCGTGCAAGGTCTGCAAAAAATGTCCATTCCTCATTCCTTGATGACCCGTCTGGTCGGCACCATGCTGCTGGCCAGCGTTTTTGGCCCCGCTTTTGCCCAAAGCCAGGGGCAAGCGCAAATGGACCTGCCACGCGCTCAGCTGCAAGCCGGGATGCACCTGATGCAGGTCCAGGTGGCCAGCACAGGCCGCGAGCGCGAAATTGGCCTGATGTGGCGCAAGGACATGCCCCAGCAAGAAGGCATGTTGTTTGTGTTTGAGCAGCCCGCAGGCCAGTGCTTCTGGATGCGCAACACCCTGATTCCGCTGACAGCAGCCTTCGTTGCAGACGACGGCACCATTGTCAACCTGGCCGATATGCAATCGCAGACCGACACATCGCATTGCTCGGGGCAGCCTGTGCGTTTTGTGCTGGAAATGAACCAGGGGTGGTTTGCCAAGCGCAACATCCGTGCGGGCTACAAACTCACGGGGCCGTTTTTTCGGCCCTGATCACACGCCCCAGTAAAGCTCCTGGCGCTCCTGCGCGCAGCGCTGGAGCATTTGCAGCATGGGCTGCGCACGTTGACCCAGCCGAACGACCGGCTCGGCTTCGCGTTCGAACTCGGACGCATCTTCGCCCTGCTCGACCGCCTGTTGGCGACGCTCTTGCCAGGCTTTGAGCTGCTGTTCTTCTTCGTGTACCGCAGCGCGCAAACGCTCTGTCACTTGTGGCAATTGCTCTAGCGTCACAATGCCCTTGTCCTGCGGCTCACCCAGCATGATCTTGAGCAGACGGCGCGCATCGGCCTCAAGCATGATCAGGTCAGCAGCGGCTTTGGACTTGAACTTGTAGAGCATGGGTCTCAGACCAGATTGTCTGGCAAGGCATCGCCCTGGATCTGCGCCTTGAGCTTGTGGCTGGCATGAAAGGTCGTGACCCGACGTGCCTCAATGGGAATGAGTTCGCCGGTGCGCGGGTTACGCCCTGGGCGGGCAGCCTTGGTGCGAATCTGGAAGTTGCCAAAGCCTGAAATCTTGACATCCTCACCATGGACAAGGCTGCCCACGATCAGGTCAAAAAAGGCATCGACCATGTCCTTGGATTCACGCTTGTTCAAGCCGATTTGCTCAAACAACATGGTGGCCAGCTGCGCTTTGGTCAGCGCAGGGGTTTCCAGGGTTTCAACTGAAATTTCCATGGGCGAATCCTCAGGCGCGCAAACGCGCAGACAACTTTGTCTGCACTTGTTGCAGCAAGGCGCCCATGGTGGTCTCGATCTGGGCATCCGTCAAGGCCGCTTGCGCGTCGGCCAGCGTGATGCGCACGGCCAGACTCTTCTCACCCACGGCCATCGCAGCGCTTGCTTCTTTCGGGCGGTAGATGTCAAACAGCACCGCCGATTGCAGCAAGCCTTGGGTGGGTGCAGCCTGCAAGGCAGCCATCAGCTGCGCATGCGTCACAGCCTCAGGCACGATAAGGGCCAGATCACGCTCCACAGGCTGATGCTTGCTCACACCTTTGGCCGCTGGCACCACGCGGGCCAGCACGGCATCCAGAGCCAGCTCGAAGACCACCGGGGCACTGGTCAGCTCCCAAGCCTGACGCCAGCGCGGATGCAGTTCGCCAACATGGCCAATGACCACACCGTCCACCTCGACCCGGGCTGAACGGCCGGGGTGCAGTGCGGGGTGTTCGCAGGCCACGAACACGGCTTTGCGCGGAGCCAGCATGGCCTCGACATCGCCTTTGACGTCATAAAAGTCCACCGCACGGCCTTTGCCCTGCCAGCCCAGCGGCTGCTCGGAGCCCCAGGCCAGACCGGCCACGCGCATGGGCTGGTCAAAACCGCCCACGGTGCTGTCGCTGTCCTGCACAGCAGCGTCGCGCAAGAACACGCGGCCCAGCTCGAACACGCGCACGCGTTCGGCCTTGCGGTCGGCATTGAACTTGAGCACCTGCATGAGCGAGCCGATCAGGCTCGAACGCATCACGCTCATCTGGCTGGCAATCGGGTTGAGCAAACGAATCGGGTTGGTGTTTCCCGCCAGATCACGCTCCCAGGCTTCTTCCACAAAGCTGTAGTTGATGGTCTCCTGGTAGCCCAGCCCTGCCAGCAAGCGTCGCACAGCAAACGGGCTGCGCGTGTTTTCAGCGCGCAGCTTGGGCGTGATGGGGGCCAGTGGGGGCGTGGTGGGCAGGTTGTTGTAGCCCACCATGCGGGCCACTTCTTCAATCAGGTCGGCTTCGATCTGCAAGTCGAACCGGTAGCTGGGTGGCGTCACGGTGACAGTACCCTCACCTTCACTCACTTGCAAGCCCAGGCCACGCAGTGCATCCGCGCACTGCTGCTGACTCAGCGGCATGCCAATGACTTTGTTGGCGCGGGCCACGCGCAGCGTGACGGGCTTGGCCTGGGGCACGTTCAGCGTCTGGTCGTCGATGGGCCCCACTTGGGTGTCCGGTGTGCCGCAAATATCCAGCACCAGTTGGGTGATGCGCTCGATGTGCTCCACCGTGAGTTGCGGGTCCACGCCGCGTTCAAAGCGGTGTCCGGCATCGGTCGAAAAGTTGTAGCGGCGCGAGCGCCCGGCAATGGCAGCGGGCCACCAGAAGGCCGCTTCGATGTAGATGTTGCGGGTGTCGTCTGACACAGCGGTGGCGTCACCGCCCATGATGCCTGCCAGCGACTCGACCTGCTGGTCGTCCGCAATCACGCCAACTTTGTCGTCCACCGTGACCGTGTTGCCGTTGAGCAGCTTGAGCGTCTCGCCCGCTTTGCCCCAGCGCACTTGCAGGCCACCGTGGATTTTGTCGAGATCAAAAATGTGCGAAGGACGACCGAACTCGAACATCACGTAGTTGGAGATGTCGACCAGCGGGCTCACGCTGCGTTGGCCGCAGCGGGCCAGGCGGTCCACCATCCACTGCGGCGTCTTGGCCTTTGTGTTCACACCCTTGACCACACGGCCACTGAAACGGCCGCACAGATCGGTATCCACCACGTTCACGGCCAATTTGTCGTTAATTTGCGTAGCAACAGCCGGAAATTGCGGTGCCTGCAAAGGCGCGCCCGTCAGGGCCGACACTTCGCGGGCAATGCCGTACACGCTCAGGCCATGCGCCAGGTTGGGCGTGAGCTTGAGGGTCAGCAGCGTGTCGTCCAGATTCAGGTACTGGCGAATGTCCTGGCCCAAAGGCGCGTCCAGCGGCAGCTCCAGCAGACCGCCGTGGTCGTCGGCAATTTTCAGTTCCTTGGCCGAGCACAGCATGCCCTGGCTTTCCACACCACGCAGCTTGCCCACCTTGATGACAAAGGGCTTGCCGTCTTCGCCAGGCGGCAACTCAGCCCCCACCATGGCACATGGCACACGGATCCCCACGCGGGCGTTGGGCGCACCACACACGATATTGAGCAAACTGCCCTGCCCCACATCCACTTGGCACACGCGCAAGCGGTCGGCGTTGGGATGCTGCACGGCCTCCTTGATTTCGCCCACTACGATTTTGGTGAAGGGCGGGGCCACGGGTTCGAGCTCTTCCACTTCCAGACCGGCCATGGTCAGGGTGTCGGCCAGCTGCTGGGTCGTCAGGGGCGGGTTGCAGAATTCGCGCAACCAGGATTCAGGAAATTGCATGTCGAGGACTCAATGAAAACGGGTGCAGGAAATTACTGAAACTGGCTCAGGAAACGGACATCGCCATCAAAGAACAGGCGCAGGTCATTCACGCCATAGCGCAGCATGGTGAAGCGGTCCATGCCCATACCGAAGGCAAAGCCAATGAAGCGCTCGGGGTCGAGACCCATGTTGCTCACCACATTGGGATGCACCTGACCGG
>CAZPTM010000120.1:0-5275 GCA_964589665.1 uncultured Limnohabitans sp.
GGCCGTATCCAGTTCTACAACGACAAGACCAAGAACGACGCCGCCAAAGCCAAGGCCGAAGCCGCTGGCTGGAAAGGCAGCGAGCTGACCGTCAACGCCGACATCATGGTGATGGCCAACCCCGAAATCGCCATGCTGCCCAACTGGGTGATTGCACTGGTGGCTGCCGGTGGTCTGGCTGCTGCGCTGTCGACTGCTGCCGGTCTGCTGATGGCTATTTCTTCTGCTGTGTCTCACGACCTGGTCAAGAACGTGTTCAACCCCGACATCTCTGAAAAGGGTGAACTGATGGCCGGCAAGATCGCCATGGCTGTGGCCATTGTGGTTGCTGGTTACCTGGGTCTGAATCCGCCTGGCTTCGCGGCTGGTACGGTGGCTCTGGCCTTCGGTATTGCCGCCTCTTCGCTGTTCCCCGCCATCATGATGGGTATCTTCTCCAAGAAGATGAACAAAGAAGGCGCAATGGCCGGTATGCTGGCTGGCTTGTTCGTGACACTGTTCTACGTGTTCGCACACAAAGGCCTGTTCTTCATCAAGGGTACGGGTTATCTGGACCTGATCGGTGGCCCGAACGCCTTCTTTGGCATCACGCCTGAAGCCTTTGGTGCAGTTGGCGCAATTGTGAACTTCATCGTCGCCTTCGCTGTCGACAAAGTCACTGCTGAGCCGCCAGCTCACATTCAACAGATGGTTGAAAATGTGCGTATCCCCCGCGGCTCCAAGGCTGTGGATGGTGCCCACTAAATTGTTCTGATGCGCTGGTGGCTTGCTGCCAGCGCAGTGCGACAATCAAGGCCCTGCCGATGCAAGTCGGCAGGGTTTTTTCATGAACCGCAGCCGTGGCGGTAGTTGGAGTTCTCAATGGTTTTTGACGTCAGTGTGGCCCTGACCTGGGTGTTGTTCCTGGCTTTGTTTCCCATGGCATTTTTCTGGTGGCGACGGGTTTACCGGATCGTCATCAAACGTGATTTTTCAGAAGTTGCACTCAAGCGCGGCGTGTCGCCCGCCCATCCAGAAAAATTTGCGCCCTTTGAGGTCGCGATCAACATGATTGCTGGAGCAGTGGTGGTGGTGGTGATTGTGTTTGTGCTACTGGGGCGTCTTGACTATGAGACATGGACTGCGATCGCTGGCAGCACGATTTGGTGCAAATTCTTTGCCAACTTTGTGCTGGGGCGTCACGCGCATCCTATTTTGGCCAAGCCGCGCAAATAATCACTTTTTTTGATGTGACGCAAGCTCGGCTGTGTCTAGGGGCCGGCGTCAGTGCATGGTCAGCGCTGGACGCACAATGCAGTGCAGGCCAAGCCTTGTGCGCAATGGCAGGCCATTGTTGTCATAAAGCGTGAAGGAGACAGGCCGTGGACGGGCAAAGTGCTTTAGTGCTGGGCGCCTTGGTGTTCGCTTTAGTGCTGCTGGCAGGTTGGGCATGGCACCGTTTGGACAAGCGCTACCGCCGCGGTATTGATCGTTTGCGCGAGCAGGTTCGTATGTTGGCAGCCAGTGAGCAGCCGCTTCAAATTGAAGCGCAAGCGCAAGCTACCAGTGTGCTCAAAGAACTGGCCGATGCGGTCAACGAGCTGGCCCGTTCACGAGATGCGGCGCGAAAAGATGTACAGCGCCAAGTGCAGGACATGACTGCCGATGTCAGGCAAGAGCGCAATCGGCTCGCTGCGCTCATGTCCGAGTTGGCTCAGAGTGTTGTGGTGTGCAACTTGGATGGACGCATCTTGCTCTACAACAACCGCGCACGTATGCAGTTCAAGGTGCTCTCGCGCGGCAAGTCTGCCAATGCAAACATGCCCATGCTCGGGATTG
Source organism: uncultured Limnohabitans sp. (assembly GCA_964589665.1). Lineage (GTDB taxonomy): Bacteria > Pseudomonadota > Gammaproteobacteria > Burkholderiales > Burkholderiaceae_C > Limnohabitans_A. The sequence continues at coordinate 1,819 of CAZPTM010000120.1, forward strand.
GACGCTCCATTTATGCCTTGCTCGACCAGTCTCTGCTCGACCATGCGCTGGAGAACATTCGTTTGCGCATGGACCGAGGTGCAGCACAACCCGCAACGCAGTTTCTGACCACCACCCCTTCAGGACAGTTTTTGCGGGTTCACATGGCGCCGGTTCGGGCAACGGAAGGTGAAAGCACAGAAACGAACCTGCAAGGTTTCGTCTTGATGCTGGAGAACGTCACCAGCAGTTTTACAGAAGAATCGCAGCGCGATGAGGCCTTGGTCAGCTTGACTGAAAGTGCACGCACCCATCTGGCTTCCATGCGCTCCACATTGAACAGCCTGGGACAAACAGCGGCGCCCTATGGGGCTCAATTGACGTTCTTGCAAGAGCAGCTGGCTAAGGCGCAGGCCCGCATTGAAGCGGTCAGCGCATCCACTTTGCAAACTCTCAAAACGCGCTGGCCTCTAGAAGAAATGCTGGCTGCAGATTTGGTGTCCGTGGCAAGGCGGCGTATCGCCAATCACACAGGCAAAGAGGTGAGCGCCGATGCGGTAGCTACCGATTTGTGGGTCAAAGTGGACAGCTTTGGCGTGCTGCAGGCGCTGGTGTATCTGGCCAGTCGCCTGGTGGATGAGTTTGATGTGCGCTACTTGCAGCTGCGGGCGCAAGGGCATGGCGATAAAGTCATGTTTGACCTGATCTGGACTGGACATAACATGAGTACCGAGACGGTGATGAGTTGGGAGTTGGACCCCATGACGGTGGGGCAAAGTCACAACCCATTGAGTGTGCGCGATGTGATGAATCGGCACTCGGGTATGTTGTCGTTCGAGCGCGAGCGCATTCGTCATCAAGCCATGTTCCGCTTGTCCTTGCCCTCAGCTGGAGCGCATGAGCAGCGCGAAGCCGACGTGCTGTTGCCCTCGGACAGCCGCCCCGAGTTTTTTGACTTTGACCTGTTCAAGGCTGCGCCAGTACAAAGTGTGCTGGATGACGTTGCCTTGAGCGAGCTCAGCTATACCGTCTTCGATACGGAAACGACTGGACTCAACCCCTCACAAGGTGATGAAATCATTCAGATCGGAGCCACCCGGATTGTGAACGGCAAGCTCTTGCGGCATGAAGCATATGAGCAACTGGTCAATCCGCAGCGCAATATTCCTGCGGCCTCCATTCCGATTCACGGCATCACGCCGGACATGGTTCGGGGACGTCCTGCCATAGGCGAGGTCTTGCCTGTGTTCCACGCTTATGCGCAAGACACGGTGCTGGTGGCACACAACGCAGCGTTTGACATGAAGTTTTTGCAACTCAAGGAGCGCAGCACAGGCTTGCGCTTTGATCAGCCGGTGCTTGACACTTTGCTGTTGTCTGCAGTGATTCACCCAAATCAGGAGTCGCACCGTCTGGAGGCGATTGCGCAGCGCATGAACATCACCGTGACTGGTCGCCACAATGCCCTGGGAGATGCCTTGGTCACTGCCGAGGTGTTCTTGCGAATGATTCCCTTGCTGGCCGATATGGGTATTTACACCCTGGGACAGGCTCGCGAAGCGGCTCAGAAAACGTTTTATGCCCGGCTCAAGTACTGAAGCTTGCGCTTAAAAGTGATATCGGTTGCCCAACACGTTTTGTAGTGACTGAATGACCGAGAAGGCATCCCGTAGATGGCCCCGTTCGAAGTTGGACAACTCGTCCAGGGAAAGATAGTTGTCCGGAGCCAGGCCTTCATTCATGCGCTGTGTCTGGTGGGCGATCCGTAAATTGGCAATGAATTCGAGAGCGTCGCGCAGGTCGCGTGCACTTTGTGCACTGATTTCACCTTTGCTGGAAGCGCTTTCGATGCGGTCATGCGTGTTGACGTCATGCAGTCCGCTGGCCAAGGCGTAAATGCGCCCCAGGTCCACGATGGGCGCCAGTGCCTGATGTTTGAGGTCGACCGTTCCCGCATGCTCGCCAGAGCGAATGGTGGAGATTTGGCCGAACAGGTTCAAGGGGGGGCGCTGCTTTTGAGCGTTGCCGACCATATGCGCGAGAAACAGGGTGTTGCCTTTGGTCCGCTCCAGCACTTCATCGCGCAAGCGTTGTAAAAGCTCGGACTGTCCGTAGACGGCACGCAGATCAAAAAACACGGTGGTCAGCATCAGGGCCTTGCCATCAGGCACATGGATCCACCGGTCAAAATATTCGCGCCATTGACGCAGGGGTTGGCGCCATTGGTCGGTCATCGCCATCATCTCGCCGGGGCAGTGGATGTAGCCACACTCTGCCAGTCCATCACACACCATTTTCGAGAAGGCTTTGAAGTAGGGACCGTGCTTGTCGGCATCAAAACTGTCGTCCAGGATCAGGCAGTTGTCCTGGTCTGACTTGGCGGTTTGTTCGCTGCGCGCTTGTGAGCCAGCTGCCACCCACACATAAGGCACGGGTGCGGGGCCCAGCAATCCTTCTGCCAGCTGAATCAGGCGTGTGGTCAGTGCATCGGTGATGGTGGTGATGATATGGCCCGTGTCGTAGGCGCTGGTGTGTGCTGCAGCCAGTTGCTGTTGCATGGTCCGCACTTTGGCGCTGATTTTGACAAGGCCTTCAATGTTGGTTTGGTGATGAATGTCGCTGGACAGATAAACGGGAGAGGTGCCGTGCTGACGGGTCAGGTCTGTAGCGGTGAGCATGCCCACAATGCGCTTGCCATCCATCACTGGCACGTGGTGGATGTTGTGTCGTGCCATCATCAGCAAAGCGTCAAAAGCGGTGCTGTTGTGGTCGAGGGTTTTGGGGGTGAGTGTGGCGATGTCGCTGACAGGGCGGTTCACATCGACGCTGGCGGCCAGGGCGCGGTTACGCATGTCGCGATCGGTGACCAGCCCCACCAACTGGTTGTTTTCGGTGAGCATGATGGAGGACACGCTGCGCTCGCGCATGGCTTGCGCCACCTGCAAAATGCTCAGGGTTGGCGGCAGAGTGATGGGCTGGTGCCGAACCAGGCTGTGCAAGGGGCGGCTGAGCAGGCTGATTCCTTCTGATGCGCTGGACGCTGTGGCCTGTGAGGGTTTGCTGGGCAGCATGCCCGAAAGAGGGACGGGGAAAAAGGGCTCCAGTGCCGGGTCGGTTTGTAGCAAAGCCTGTACAAGCGCAGTGGGTACCTGCAGCAGGAGGGCATCCGTACTGGCCTGCGCGCTGCATTGTTGTTGCAGCGCCATGGCTGTCATGCCTTGGCCGAAAGACTCGCCGGCATACATGGCGTGGGTGTGCTGACGTTGGGCGTTGTGCAGGTTGATTCGTCCCTCCAGGATCAGCCACAGGGCGTCGGGCCATTCGCCTGCTTGGGCCAGGGACTGACCACGTTCAAGTTGCAGCTCTTGGCTACCTTGCATCAGGCTGCGGCGAGCGGAGGCGCTGAGCAAGCCCCAAATACGGTGGGCGCTGAGCCATTGTCCAAGGTCGAATGCGGGCAAAGTCATGGGCGTACAAA
>CAZPTM010000121.1:0-5257 GCA_964589665.1 uncultured Limnohabitans sp.
TCGGCCACCACATCCAGCGGCAGCTGTTGGTAGTCGTCGTTGAAGACTTCAAAGCTGTAGTCGCCGCGGTAACCAATGCGGTCAAGGCGCATGACCAATTGCGCCAGTTGTTCGCTGTGCACGCCCTCACCCGGGAACACGCGGAAGGTACGCGCTGTGGTCATGCGTTCTTCGAAGGTGGGGGTTTCCTGCCACATGAAATCCGACAGCTGCACCAGGAAAATTTTCTCAGGGTCCAGCTCTTCAATGTCGTCCAGCGCGGTGTTGGCAGCAAAGATGTGGAAGGAGTCAATGCCAATGCCCAGGTTGGGACAGTCTGCGCGGCAAACCACGTCCCAAGCGGTGGTGAACTCATTGACTGTACGGCCCCAGGACAAGCCTTCGTATGCCACCTTGATGCCGAGTGGCACAGCCAACATGGCCAGTTTTTTCAGATCGGCAGCGATCGCGTCCAGGTCCTGCGTGGCATGACGCGATGTGGACGAACATGCCAACAGGACCTTGCTGCCCGTAGCTGCGCACATTTGCAGCATGGACTTGGCAATATCGACCTTGTAGCTGTGTAGATGGCCGGAAAGGCCTTCAAAATCGCGCAGCACCTGAAAGCCCGTGGGGCGCAGGCCGCTGTCTTGCACGGCTTGCACGGCCGCATCCACACCGCCAGGATGCGTGACCAGGTCACGCGCCATCAACATCACTTGCGAAAAGCCGGCACGCTTCATGGCGGCCAGCTTGGCCTCCAGCGAGCCTGCCATGGTGATGGTGTCCATCCCGTAGCCAGCGAGCATATTCATGGTCATGCCCTTTTACTTGTGGACCAGCTCGAAAGCTACCGAGCCCAACACATTGCGCGTGAGCGCGCCGCGGTCTTCCGGGTGCAATTGGCTGGACTCAACAAACTCCACGCCCTGCGCTTTCAGCGCTTTCACAGCGGCAGCCACATCGGGCACGCCCAGGCCAATGCGCTGCAAACATTCCGGGCTGTCGTCCCCCGACTCCATCCACGGGTCAGGCTCTACCAATTGCCACAGGAAAGAGCCGCAAGGGCTCTTCATGAGTTTGCCCTTGGGCAAAATGCCAAAGCGCTCTTCATCGGGAATGCTGCTGAAGTCGAACATGTGTTCAAAATAGGTCAGCCAGTCGCTGCTGCGCCCTGCGCCGATGTACTGAACCACACCAAAGTAGCTCATGCCAGCCACTGCGGGCGGATGCTGATCCACGGTGGGAATCGGTTTGAAGTCGATGTCGTAAATCGAAAACTCTTGCCAACGGTCCACAAAATAAAAACGGCTGCTGCCGGGACCGTGAATGGCAGGTATGTGCAACTCCATTGCCTGCGCATGGCTGACCACACCCCACGCACCGAGCTCCAGGCACCGGGTGTGCGCCTTCAGTGCGTCCTGCACACGGAAAGCGACGGCAGAGATCGCAGGCTGGCCGTCCACCGTACCGCTTACGCGCGCATCGTCGGGACTGGCATTGACCACCAGATTCATGTCACCCTGGCGGTACAACGTCACTTCGCGTGAACGGTGACGGGCCACGGGACGAAAGCCCATATTCTCCAGCACCTGCCCTAGCGCCTGAGGGCGGCTGGTGGCGTACTCGATGAATTCAATACCTGCAATACCGAGGCGGTTGGGCATTTCGGGAACAGATTCGCGGTCGGGCTTGTTCAGCGTCATGACAATTCCTGAAGTTCTGGTTTGCGGCTCAATAGCTCAATCGTGCCACACGACGAAGCTCTTGGGCAGTCGTGGTGGGGAAATCGAAATATTCAAGGTAAGCCGGAATCTGCTCAAACAACATGTCCGAGCCTACTTGAGTGCGACATCCACGAGCCTGCGCAGCAGCGAGGAAGGCAGTGGTTTCGTGTCGCATGACCACTTCGCCGACAAACGTCTCGGGTGACAGGCGAGACACATCCAGCGGCAGCGGGTCACCCTCGTTCATGCCCATGGGCGTGGCGTTGACCACCAGATCAAAGCCAGCGGGGTCGTTGCTACCTGTGGCCACATCAATGTTGGGGTAGTGCTGGCGAATACGTTGAGCCAAACCTTCGCAAGTAGACTCATTCACATCGAACAGGCTGATGGCAGCAATACCGGCTCCGGCCAGGGAAGCCGCAATCGCACTGCCCACACCACCACTGCCCACCACCAACACACGCTTGCCCGTCAAGTCAAAGCCCTTGCGTTGCACACCACGTACAAAACCTGCGCCATCGAACATGTCGCCAACCAAACGACCGTCCGGCAATTTTTTGACTGCATTGCAAGCACCAGCCACACGCACCGTGGGTGTGACTTCGTCCAGCAAGTCCACTACCGCCACCTTGTGCGGCATGGTGATCAGGGCACCACGAATGTTTTCCAGCGAAAACACTGCTTTCAAAAAGGCCGTGAACTGCTCGGGCTTGCAGCCAAACGGCACCACCACCGCGTTGATCCCCGCCTCTTCAAAGTAGGGGTTGTAAATCATCGGCGATTTAAATGTGTGCGTCGGGTAGCCGATGTGGGCGATGAGTTCGGTGTTGCCGTTGATCATGTGCGTCACTTAGAAGGTTAACCAGCTCATAATGTACTAACTGGTTAATATAAACACAATGAGCAGAGCATGATTTATCGAGCTCATTTCGGCTAACAGTTATGCCGATTTGCTATTTCATGCAATACGCAAGCACCAAGGACACAACTTGTTCTCGCTTGAGAATTTGCGCCTTTTGGTTGTTGCATTCAAGATTGAAAATGACGCCGAAAGTATGGCGATTTGAGACGTTGTAAACCGTCAAGGCGGAAATCGCCGCATGAATATCAATGGGCTCAAGCCCATCTCGAAGCAAGCCCTGTTGAACACCGCGCTCATAAATCGCTTTGACGACCTCAATGGCATTGCTATTGAGTTCACGGATGTTTTTGCTTTGCCGCAAAAAATGAGCTCGGTGAATATTTTCACTGCTGATCAGCCGAATGAAGTCCTCATTGCCCTGGTGGTGGTCGTAAGTGAATTCCACCAAACGGCGCAGCGCAGCTATCGGCTCCATATCGTCCAGATGCAGGTCCGCCTCGATGGTGCGCATGCGGCGATACGCCTCCTCCAGCACGGCAAGGTACAAGCCATCCTTGCTGCCGAAGTAGTAATAGATCATGCGCTTGCTGGTGCGCGTGGCTGCAGCAATTTCGTCAATACGCGCTCCGGCCAGCCCTTTGTCGGCAAATTCGTGCGTCGCCACTTCCAGAATCTCGGCCATGGTGCGGGCAGGGTCATTGGTGCGCGCTTCGCGTTCAGGACTGACTTTGCTCATGTGTGCAGAAATGTACCAACTGGTTCAATTGCAAAGTATAGAGGACTCGCTACGGCCCGGGCACGCTTTCAGTGGAACAATCCATCTCCATGCACCTGTCTTATGAATTTGCCTTGTTGTCGCTGGCCGCATGGTTTGTTGGCCTGTCCAAAGGCGGCTTGCCGACCATTGGCATGCTGGCGGTCCCCATCTTGTCCTTGATGATGCCGCCCATGCAGGCTGCAGTACTGTTGCTGCCCATCTACATCCTGTCTGACATGGTGGGCATTTACCTCTACCGCAAGGCTTTTAGCGCTGCACATTTGCGTATTCTGATTCCGGCGGGTGTGGCAGGCATTGGCATCGGCTGGGCTACGGCCTCGTTCATCTCGGATGCAGGTCTGGCCATGTTGATTGGCCTGATCGGCATTGGTTTTTGTTTGAACAGCTGGCTTCGCAGCTCCCCCGCGCAAGAAGCCCGGGCGCCGCACACTGGCTGGGGTCGCTTCTGGGGCGCCTTGTCTGGCTTTACCAGCTTTGTTTCGCACGCAGGTGGGCCACCGTTTCAGGTGTACATGCTGCCGCAGAAATTACCCAAGTTGGTGTTTGCAGGCACCTCCACCCTGTTCTTCGCTGTGGTCAACGCGACCAAGCTGGTGCCTTACCAGTTCATCCGCCCCTACAACAGCGAAAGCTTGCACCAAGCTGCTTGGCTGGTGCCCGCAGCGCTGCTGGGTACGGTCATGGGCGCCTGGCTGACCAAGCGCCTGGCAGACGCCTGGTTTTTCCGTTTGGTGCAAATCGGACTGTTCATCGTCTCACTCAAGCTGGTATGGGGCGCCCTGCCCGCTTTGCTCTGAAAGTCAGGCCCTGGGCGCCTTGTTCAGACCAACGGCACCGTCAGCTGCTGGATGACCGATGAGGTGTCGGGGCGCACACCGCGCCACCACACGAAGGCTTCTGCGGCCTGCTCTGCCAACATCCCTACGCCATCGGCAAGATGCGTCACACCAGCTTGCTGGGCAAGCTTGAGGAAAGGCGTCAAGCCTTTGCCGTAAGCCAGCTCGTAAGCCAAGGCACCTGGCGCAAACACAGACGCGGGCAAAGGTGGCAACTCAGCCGTCAAGCTGGCCGAAGTGGCGTTGAACACCACATCAAATTGCTTGCCTTGCAGCTGGTCATAACCCAAGCCTTGCACGGGCACTTGGCCGGTTTGGTGCTTGTGCGCCAACTGGGCCAACTCTTGCGCTTTGGCCACCGTGCGGTTGACCACCACCAGCTCGGCAGGTTGCTCAGCCAAGAACGGCAGCAAAGCACCGCGTGTGGCGCCGCCCGCGCCCAACACCAACACCCGTTTACCCTTGAGCGGGCAAGCCAGGTTGTGCACCACATCGCGTACCAGCCCCACGCCATCGAAGTTTTCAGCGTAAACGCGGCCGCCCTCAAATTTCATGGCGTTCACGGCACCGGCCATTTGCGCGCTCGGTGCCAGATCGGTGGCATACGCAAAAGCATCGAGCTTGAAAGGGGCGGTCACATTCATGCCTTTGCCGCCTTCAGCGCGAAATGCGTCCACCGCAGCCGCGAAACCGCCTAAGGGGCCCAATACTTTGCCGTAGTCAATGTCCTGTCCCGTCACCTGTGCAAAGGCCATGTGGATGAAGGGCGACTTGCTTTGCTCAATAGGGTTGCCGATCACGGCATAGCGGTCTGTCATGAAAATGCTTCGCAATTAAAAAGGGGGCCGAGGCCCCCAGGTGAGGCAGGCATAGCCTGCCTGGTTGACTCGGCAACAAGTTTACCGCGCCAAGCTTCGGATCAGCCGTTCAGCTGCTGCTCCAGTTGGTGCAGCACCTGGTAGCAGGGCAGCACCTGGGCCAGGCTGGAGTTGGGCTCGCGGCCTTCCTTGATGGCGGCGAAGAACTCGCGGTCTTGCAGCTCAATGCCGTTCATGCTCACGTCCACCTTGGACAC
>CAZPTM010000122.1:0-5244 GCA_964589665.1 uncultured Limnohabitans sp.
CCAATGGCAAAGGTGGCAACCGGCACGCCCTTGGGCATTTGCACGATGCTGTGCAGCGAGTCCACACCCGACAGCGCCTTGGTCTGCACCGGTACACCCAGCACCGGCACCACGGTTTTGGCGGCAATCATGCCCGGCAGGTGGGCCGCGCCACCGGCCCCGGCAATGATGGCCTGCAGGCCACGACCCGCGGCGGCCTCGGCGTAGGCGAACATATCGTCAGGCATGCGGTGGGCCGAAACCACGCGAGCCTCGTGAGGGATGCCAAACTGTTGGAGAATCTGGACTGCGTGTTGCATGGTCTCCCAGTCGGAACTGGAGCCCATGACCACGCCGATGAGCGCTTGAGTCATTGGGTGCTTTTCGTTGTCAAGCTTGAATTTTAAGGTTTCCACCCTCAACTGGGCGGAGATTCACACACTAGGGCACCATGAACGTCACGATTGAAAACTTTGAAGCCGAGGTGGTTGCCGCCTCCATGTCCACCCCGGTGCTGGTCGATTTCTGGGCACCTTGGTGCGGTCCCTGCAAGTCCCTGGGGCCGGTGCTCGAAAAACTGGAGGCCGATTACGGTGGCCGCTTCAAGCTCGCCAAGATCAATTCCGACGAGCAGCAGGAGCTGGCTGGCGCCTTTGGCATCCGCAGCATTCCCACCTGCGTGCTCATGATGGGCGGCAAGCCCGTGGATGGGTTCATGGGTGCTCTGCCAGAGGGCCAGGTACGCCAGTTTCTGGACAAACACGTCCCCAGCGAAGACGCCCTGCAAGCGCAAGCTGCAGCTGAAGATGCGCAAGAACACCTGGCCGCTGGCGACGCCCAAGGCGCACGTGCCGCGCTGGAGCAGGCTTTGGCCAGCGACCCTGGCAACGATGTCGCGCGCTTTGACCTGGTCGAACTGCTCATTGGCGAAGGCGAGTTGGCCGAAGCCGCCGCACTGCTGGCCCCCACCTTGGGACGCATTCCGGCATCACAACGCTTTGAAGCCCTCAACCAGTGGCTGCAAGCGCTGGAGTTTGTGAGCAATGACCCCCGTGGACAGTGGACGCTGGACAAATTTGACGAGCTCATCGCCCAAAACAAGCGCGACTTTGAAACCCGGCTGGCCAAGAGCCGCCTGCTCATCGCAGCGGGTGACTGGACCGCTGCCATGGACGAGCTACTGGAAATCGTCATGCGTGACAAAAAATGGGCCGACGAAACCCCGCGCAAGACCGTGGTGGCACTGCTGGAGTTGCTCAGCCCGCCGCCTGCAAAAGCTGACCCCGCATTGGCGGGCAAAAGCGCTGGCGGCATCGAGCTGACCAGCCAAAGCACCGCAGCGCAAGACCCACAAGCTGCGCTGGTGTCCAGCTACCGCCGCAAGCTCAGCATGGCGCTGAACTGAACACGGGCCATCAGCCGACCAAGCGCTGCAGGGCCTCGCGGTACTTGGCTGCCGTGTGTTCAATCACCTCTTTGGGCAGACGTGGCGCGGGCGGCGTCTTGTCCCAAAGCTTGCCCGCCACCTGTACGGTCTCGAGCCAGTCGCGCAGGAACTGCTTGTCAAAGCTAGGCGGGTTGCTGCCTTCAGCGTAGCTATCGGCAGGCCAATAGCGCGACGAATCGGGTGTCAACACCTCATCCATCAGCACCAGCGTGCCGTCAGCGTCCAGACCAAACTCGAACTTGGTGTCGGCAATGATGATGCCCTTCTTCGCAGCGATCTCACTGGCCGCCTCGTAAAGGCGAATGGAAATTTCACGGATGCGGGTGGCCAGATCGACGCCAATCATCTCCACCGTGCGCTCGAAGGTGATGTTTTCGTCGTGCTCGCCCACCGCCGCCTTGGCTGCCGGGGTGTAGATAGGTTGGGGCAGCTTGCTCGCGTTCTTCAGCCCCTCGGGCAGCGGCACGCCACACACTGAACGACTGTCCTGGTACTCCTTCCAGCCACTGCCAGCCAGATAGCCACGCACCACCGCCTCCACCGGAATCGGCTTGAGGCGCCTCACCAGCATGGAGCGACCAGTGACTTGCGACACCTCATCGGCACTGACCACGCTCTCGGGGGCATCGCCGGTCAGGTGGATGGGGCAAATGTTCAGACCCTTGGGGCCCAGCTGGTCAAACCAGAACAGCGCCATTTGCGTCAGCAGCTCGCCTTTGCCCGGAATGGGTTCGCCCATGATCACGTCAAACGCACTGATGCGGTCAGACGCCACCATCAAGATACGGTCGTCGCCTACGGCATAGTTATCTCGCACCTTGCCGCGTGCCAACAAAGGCAAAGAGGTCAAAGCCGAGGTATGAAGAGCTGAAGTCATGGCGATAGAGCGTAGAAAAATAAAAAAGCCCGTTGAACGTTCAACGGGCTCGAAACATTCAGCCTGATTATCTCAGGCTTCAGTTCACCACTTGGGCCAATTCACCTGCCGCATATTTGCCAGCCATCACGCTCAGTGACTGGCCTTTGATCTTGGCACCCTGGCCTTCGCAACCGAACTCCAGGTAACGCTGTTTGCAAATGGCCTGCGCAGCGGCGCGGGCGGGCTTGAGCCATTCGCGGGCGTCGAACTTGTCGGGGTTTTCAGCCAGGAACTGGCGGCAGGCCGCTGTCATGGCCAGGCGGATGTCGGTGTCGATGTTGACCTTGCGCACGCCATACTTGATGGCTTCCTGGATTTCGGCCACGGGCACGCCGTAGGTTTCCTTCATCTTGCCGCCAAACTGGTTGATTTTGGCCAGCAGGTCTTGCGGCACGCTGGAGCTGCCATGCATGACCAGGTGGGTGTTGGGAATGCGAGCATGGATTTCCTTGACGCGCGAAATCGCCAGCACATCGCCTGTGGGCGGGCGGGTGAATTTGTAGGCGCCGTGGCTGGTGCCAATGGCAATGGCCAGCGCGTCCAGCTGGGTGGCCTGTACAAAGCGGGCTGCTTCTTCTGGGTCGGTCAGCATCTGGCTGTGGTCAAGTTTGCCCACAGCGCCAATGCCGTCTTCCTCGCCTGCCTCGCCGGTCTCCAGCGAGCCCAGGCAACCGAGTTCACCCTCGACGGTCGCGCCAATCTTGTGGGCCATAGCCACCACGGTCTGGGTGACCTGAACGTTGTAGTCAAAACTGGACGGCGTCTTGCCGTCTTCCATCAGCGAGCCGTCCATCATGACCGAGCCAAAGCCCAGATCCAGCGCACCCTGGCAGATTTTGGGGCTGGTGCCGTGGTCCTGGTGCATGACCAGCGGAATATGCGGCCACTGCTCGGCAGCGGCCTGGATCAGGTGCTTGATGAAGGCCTCACCCGCGTATTTGCGGGCACCCGCGCTGGCCTGCAGGATCACGGGTGCGCCGACCTCGTCAGCGGCCTGCATGACGGCCTGGACCTGCTCCAGATTGTTGACGTTGAAGGCCGGAATGCCGTAGCCGTTAGCGGCGGCGTGGTCCAGCAGTTCGCGCATCGAGACGAGTGCCATGGTGAAGTTCCCCGGAAGTTGAAAATCGGTAAGGCCGGCCATGTAACCGGCTTGTAACTGTGATGAATTCTATCGAGATGCGGCTGACATCGGACTGAACCCGTTGATGGCCACTATGATGAGCACATGCAACTCACCCCCTCCTTGCGCACCTGCTGGACCTGGACCCTGGTCCTGGGGCTGGCCATCGTCGCCTGGGATGCGAGCGGACTGGATCTGCCCATCGCCCAATGGTTTGGTACCCCCCAAGGCTTTAGCCTGCGCGACAACTTCTGGCTCAGCACAGTGTTGCACGAAGGTGCACGTAAAGCTGGCTGGGTGGTGCTGTTGGCACTTGCTTTGGTGCTGTGGCGACCCTTGGGCCCGTTCGGATGGCTGCATCGCCTGAGCCGAGCTGAGCGCTGGGGTCTGTGGCTGTCGATTGTGGCCGCCATTGTTGTCGTATCCCTGGTCAAAGGCATGAGTCAGACCAGTTGCCCATGGGACCTGCAAGCGTTTGGCGGCAGCCTGCCACTGGTCTCGCACTGGAACTTTGGGCTGCGCGATGGCGGCGGTGGCCATTGCTTTCCCGCGGGCCATGCCTCCACGGGCTTTGCCTTTATGGCGGGTGGCTTTTGGTTGTGGTTCCATCAGCGCAGTGCCGCGCGGTACTGGTGGGCCCTCAGCGGCCTGAGCGGGCTGGTACTGGGCCTGGTGCAGCAGGTGCGCGGCGCCCACTTCACCAGCCACACGCTGTGGACAGCGTGGATTTGCTGGAGTGTGGGGCTGCTGTGCTTGAGTCTCTACCAGCGCTTTAGCTCACGCGACAAAGCTTGAGCATGTTGGTGCCGCCAGGCGTGCCCATCGGCTCGCCACACGTAATGGCGTAGATGTCACCGGCATTCACGATGCCGCGCTTCTTGAGGTGGCTTTCGGCCTGCGTCAGCGCCGTGTCGCGATCCGCACTGGTGTCAAGCAACAGCGGGCGCACATTGCGGTACAGCGTCATGCGGCGCTGCGATGACAGCTTGGTGGTCAACGCGTAAATTGGCACTTTCACACGTTGGCGGCTCATCCACAAGGCGGTCGAGCCCGACTCGGTGAGCGCCACGATGGCTTTGGCATTCATGTGGAACGCCGTGAACAGGGCGCCCATCGCAATAGATTGGTCGATGCGGCGAAACGACTGCCCCACAAAGTGTGTGTCCAGCTCCACGTGTTCCGAACTTTCAGCGGCTTCGCAGATCTTGGCCATCTCCTGCACGGTTTCCAGCGGGAATTTGCCGGCCGCCGTTTCGGCGCTGAGCATGACGGCATCGGTACCGTCGAGCACGGCGTTGGCCACATCGGACACCTCGGCGCGGGTGGGCACCGGGTTGGTAATCATGCTCTCCATCATCTGGGTTGCCGTGATGACCACCTTGTCGTGCTGGCGCGCCAGCTTGATCATGTGCTTTTGCAGGGCGGGCACCGCGGCATTGCCAACTTCCACCGCCAAGTCGCCTCGAGCAACCATGATGCCGTCGCTGGCCAGAAGGATTTCTTCCAGGCGCGGAATGGCCTCTGCGCGCTCGATCTTGGCAATCAGGCCCGGCTTGTGGCCATGCTCGGCACCGGCCACATTGCACAGCTGACGGGCCATTTCCATGTCGGTGGCGTTTTTGGGAAAGCTCACCGCCACATAGTCTGCCTTCAGGCTCATGGCGGTCTTGATGTCTTCCATGTCCTTGGCCGTCAGCGCAGGCGCCGTCAAACCGCCACCTTGCTTGTTGATGCCCTTGTTGTTGGACAGCTCGCCGCCCAGCTTGACGGTGGTGT
>CAZPTM010000123.1:0-5236 GCA_964589665.1 uncultured Limnohabitans sp.
GCCCGGGCTGCCGCTGATGCTGGCTATCGATTACCCGGATCGCGCTGCGGTGGACGTTGCACTGGCCAGCCCGGAGCGTGCTTTGGCCAAGGCCGCCACTGAGTCGGTGATGGCGCGGTTTTTCACCGGCACGATTCATCATCACATTACCCAGGCACATGCGGGTACCATGCGGGCCTGAATTGGAGATACACATGGACTTTCTCAAAGAGTACGGCCCCTTGCTGTTGTTGCTGGCCTGGTTTGGCTACAAGTGGTGGCGTGCGAGACGTGTAGTAGGCATGATGCCTGCGCTGCGCCAGCAGGGGGCGGTTTTGGTGGATGTGCGTTCGGCCGCTGAGTTTGCCCAGGGTAGCGCACCCGGCACGATCAATATTCCTTTGCAGGAATTGGGCGGCCGTCTTGGTGAGATTGCCAAGGGCGTGCCTGTGGTGGTGGGCTGCGCCAGTGGTTCGCGCAGCGGGATGGCCGGCATGATGCTGCGCAAGCAAGGCTTTGCACCGGTGTACAACATTGGCTCTTGGCGAAACTTTCTCAAATAAGGCATAGCCGTGTTTGTGGATGTGGACCGGCTTGACACCTGGAGCCGTTACAAAGCGGGCATGTGCGACAAGTGCCATGCCCATTGCTGCACCATGCCTGTGGAGGTGCGGATGCCCGATATGGTGCGTTTGGGGTGGGTTGATCCGTTCGAGGCCGAGAACGAGAGTCCCAAGAACATCGCCAAGCGGTTGAGTAAAGCAGGCTTGGTCGGACACTTCAACTTCAAGAACGAAATCTTTACCCTTGCTCGCCGCGCCAATGGTGACTGCTGCAACTTGGATGCCCATACGCGCCGATGCAAGGTGTATGAACAGCGACCCTCGACATGCCGTATGCATCCGCAGGTGGGGCCGAAACCGGGGTATTGTCCCTATGGTGTCCGCCATCAGCAGCGATGACATTTGAGCAAATATAGAATGGGTGCTTGCGCAGCAGGTGCCTTCCATGCTCAAAAATCCAGAAATTGCTGAATCCATCAAAGCCGAGTTTGCCGATTGGCGGCTGTGGGCTGATCGTTTTGTGGTGCTGTTGTTTGCCGTGCTTTCGGGCTTGACGGTGGTGGTGTTTACCTGGATGTCCGAGCATGCACTTGACACTTTTTTTGAGTACCAAAAAAGGTTTTTTTGGCTGCCGTTGATCTGGACGCCTTTGTTGACCGTTGGCATTGTGTACGTCACACAGCGCTTTTTTGCAGGCACCGCCGGCTCGGGTATTCCTCAGGTGATGGCTGCCCTTTCACCGCAAACGCCAAGCGCCCATCGCAACTTGTTTGTGTCGCTGCGCCTGAGCATGGCCAAGATGTTCTTGACCACTGCGGGGGTGTTTGCGGGGCTGTCATTGGGGCGAGAGGGGCCGTCTGTTCAGATCGCGGCTGGAGTGATGCACAACGCGCGGCGTTGGCTTTCCAAAGGTTCACAAATCCGTGATTCGGGCCTCATGCTGGCTGGTGGTGCGGCGGGTATAGCTGCCGCCTTCAACACGCCGCTAGGAGGGGTCATGTTTGCCATTGAAGAACTGTCGCGCCACCCTGAGGACCGGCGCAGTGGGCTGCTTTTATCGGCCATTATTTTGTCGGGCTTGATGGCCGTGTCTGTGTATGGAAACGTGACTTATTTCGGCCATATTCAAGTGGACCTGATCGGCTGGCACCTGTTGTTTCCTGCCTTGCTGGTGGCGGTGTGCAGTGGGTTGTTGGGAGGGCTGTTTTCGCGATTGTTGATTCACTCTTTACATGGCAAGTCCGAGTTCTGGCTGCATCGTTTGCGGAGGGCTTCCCCGCTCAAGTTTGCGGCACTTTGTGGACTGGTGGTTGCCGTCATCGGTGTGCTGACGCAGGGGGCTACTTTTGGTGGTGGTTATGCGCACACACGCGCGATGCTGGAAAACCAGAACGACGTGTCACAGCTGTACGTGATCTGGAAGATGTTGGCCACTTGGTTGAGTACATGGGCGGGCGTGCCTGCAGGCATCTTTGCGCCTTCACTGGCCATTGGTGGGGCTTTGGGCAATGATCTTGCACTGTTACTCAATTACCCCAACGCCCCAACTTTGATTGCGTTAGGCATGGCTGGTTTTCTGGCTGCAGTGACGCAAGCGCCGCTGACGGCTTTCATCATCGTGATGGAGATGGTCACGGGTCATCAGCTGGTCCTCAGCCTGATGGCCAGTGCACTGATTTCCAGTGGTGTGTCGCGCTTGGTCAGCACGCCACTGTATTCGGCTCTAACAATGATGCAGTTGCAGCGGCTGCCTGCCAGCGCCAAGCAAGATGAGCATGCCGCCAGTCAAGCGGGGCATTAATCGTTCAGGGCGGCGTTCATGTCGTCAATCACTTGCTGGCGTGGTAGCACGCGAGCTGATTTTTTCCAATTCAGACGTGACATGAAACCGCGGGTGCGCTCTTCACTGCGGAAGGGCCCGCTGATGACTGCGTAGCGCACGGCATCTGTCACTTTGATGGGTACAAGGCGCGCAGTTTTCAGGATGGCGTGCTTGCTCATAAAGCTCTTCGCAGCGGATTCATCGGTAAACGTATCGTGCATGACCACAAAGCTGTTCACGGGCAGTTTCCGTAGCCACAGCATGTCTGCAAGGCGCGGGTGTTGAGCGGGCGGCGATGTTGTCGCTGTCGTTGGCGAAGCAGAATCAGTTGCTTTGGGCGATGTGTCGCTCGATGTTTGAACCACGGCAGAAGCCGGCTCAGTAGGAGCAGGTATGTGTGCAATGTCCAGCTTGGTTGCCGGGTCGGTTTGCGTTGTTGGTGTGCTCAGGCGCCCGATGGCAAATCCCAAAGCAAAAATAGCCAGGCCAGCGGCGCCCAGCAGCATCCATTTGCCTTGTGTTGTCAGGACCTGGACGTGCGGAGCCGCGGTCTGAGGCAGGGGGGGGGCATCATCTCTCTCAGATGCAAAGTCGAGCATGTCGATGGGCGGATCCTGGACTGCTGGTGCGGGGACCAGTTCGTGAGTATCGGCCAGGCCATTTGTGGCTTCGTTCCAGTTGGCTACAGTGGACTCGCCTTCGTGCAGCAAAACAAAGCGGATATTCACACCAGGCAAGTGCACCAGCATTTGACCGAGTAGGTGGACCTGGTCTGCCGAGAGTGCTTGTGCCTGCTGCACCACCCACAAGTGCGCTGGGCGCTCGGGGTCAGGGGGGAGGGCAGCAATCGATGCTGAGTACGCAGCGACCTGCTCGTTGAAGCGGCGAATGATGTCCTGGCAGTGCTGGCCGTCAAAGATTTCAATCTGGCCGGCTTGCGCTTGTCGCCACAGAGTCTGCAGGTTTTGTGATGTCTCTTGTAGCAATTGTGCGCTGGTGCTGTGCAGAACCAGGCAGAGCAAGTCCTCGTGCAGATCTTCGAGCCAGGCGGCTTGGTCTTCGCTGAACAGGTCGTGTGTGTGGATGGCCATACCCCCATTGTGCATGAAACTCAGTGGGCTTTTGTATGCAAAAGCCAGTGACTTGTCATGACAAGGAATGTTCAATCCAACGCCGAAGGATGTTTTTGAGCGTGGCAGTGTCTGCGTCAGGCAGCCGTGACAGCACTTGAGCTTCGTGGGCGCGTGCCTGCTTGAGCAAGGGGGTGGCTTTGCGTTTGCCCAAAGGGGTCAGCGTCACCAGCACTGAGCGTTTGTCCTGTGGGTGGGGCAGGCGCTTGATCAGGCCGTCTTCGACCATGCGGGCCACCAGTTTGGTGGCGGTGGGTTGTTGGGCCAGAACGATGTCGGCCAGCGCGCCAATGCTCAGGGGTGGGCTCTCGGATAGACTGGCGAGCACGCGCCATTGCATGACGCTCAGGCCGCTGGCGAGCACTTGATCGTGGAATTCGGCAGAGATTTCGTGACTGGCCCGTGCCAGCAGATAAGCCAGGTAGTCCTGGACAAAGCCTTGCTGGGTACCGGGTGCGTTGGCCACAGTGTTCACTCCTGCTTGGGCAGGGGGGCAAATTGGCCGAACTGGCCAGTATGAAAAATCAGGCCAGAGGCCTCGGGGGTGAAGCCGCAGCGCTCAACCTCGCCAACAAACAGGACATGGTCACCCTCTTCATGGCGGCTGCGGTTGTGGCACTCAAACCACGCCAATGCACCGTCCAGAATAGGAAGACCTGACTGGCCGAGCTGGTAGGGGGTTTGCGCAAAGCGGTCCCCTTGGCCATAGGCAAAGCGCTGGCACAGCTCGAGCTGGTCGGCTGCAAGCACATTGATCACATAGTGTGTGCCAGCGTGAAACAGCGGCAGGCTGCGCGCCTGGGTGCCCAGGCTCCACAACACCAGCGGCGGCTGCAAGGACAAGGTATTGAACGAACTGGCAGTGATACCCACAAAACTACTGCTTTGCGTATCACCCTTGCTGGCGCCTGGGGCCAAGGTGGTGACCACAGTGACGCCGGTGGCAAAGCGCGACAGGGCCTGCCGGAAATGGGCCGACTCAAAATCAGGTGGCAAGGCTTTGTTGCCAGGGTCGGTGGAGGCACGAACGGGAGAACGCATGGGTTCAATTATGGCTGTTTATCCATGAAATTTCATATAAACTGATTCGCACAGGAGACAGCTATGCTGGTAGAACGCATTGAACACAAATGGCTTGCGGCTTTTGTCCGTACCTTCACGCTGTGTCAGGTGAAGTCTGGCGAAGTGGTGGCGATTTTGTCCGAAACCCAATCCCGCCGGGTGAATGTGGACTTGGCCCGACTGGCCCTGGAGGGTATGGGAGCGCGCGTGTTTGAGGTCACGCTGACCACGCCGCCATTGACGGCACCTGCACCTGTGCGCTCGACTGGTGCAAGCGATGCGATTGCTCAGCTTGAGCCTGTGGTGGCCTCGTTGGCACGTGCCGACTTTGTGGTGGACTGTACGGTCGAGGGGCTGTTGCACGCGCCCGAACTGCCCGTCATCCTGCATGGGGTGGACGGCAAGCGCCCGCGGCTGCTGATGGTTTCCAACGAGCACCCCGAAATTCTGGAGCGCACTGTGCCCGATCCGGCTTTGGAGGGAGTGGTGCGCAGCGCTATGAAAAAACTCAAAGGCGCGCAGCAGATGCATGTGACCTCAGCCGCTGGTAGCAATCTGCGTGTCAATCTGGACAAGGCTGTGGTGGGCGGCGTCTGGGGTTTTTGCCCCAAGCCGGGCATGGTTTCGCACTGGCCAGCGGGTCTGGCGCTGGCCTTCCCGGCGGCGGGCAGTGTGAATGG
>CAZPTM010000124.1:0-5214 GCA_964589665.1 uncultured Limnohabitans sp.
CGAACTGGCTACGGGCGTGTTCCTCGCTTTCGGAGTCCGAGTTCTCTAAAAGTACGCACCAGGGCGTGTCTTTGTAGAGCGGCACGCGCTGCTGGGGGTAATGCTTGTCCACCAGGCTGAGCGCAAACTGGCCCATGACCTCAAAACCCGTCAGGCTGGGGCCGAGCTTTTGGTGCGCCAGGCCCAGCAGTTCCACGGCGGCGTCCATGCTGGGCACGGCAGCCCAGGCGGTGAGCTGCGCAGCCGGCAGGGGGAAAAGTTTGAGTGTGGCCGCCGTGATGATGCCCAGCGTGCCCTCGCTGCCAACCATGAGGTGACGCAGGTCGTAGCCGGTGTTGTCCTTGCGCAGACCGCTCAAGCCGTTCCAGACTTCGCCCTGGGCCGTCACCACTTCCAGGCCCAGGCACAGATCGCGGGCGTTGCCAAAGCGCAGCACCTGCGTGCCGCCTGCGTTGGTGGCCAGGTTGCCGCCAATGGTGCAGCTGCCTTCGGCGGCCAGGCTCAAGGGGAACAAAAAACCGGCTTGTTCGGCCGCATCCTGCAGGTTTTGCAGTACGCAGCCGGCTTCGACGGTCAGGGTCAGGTTAGCGGGGTCGATGGTGCGCACAGCCTTCATACGCGTCAGATTGAGCACCACCTGGCTGCCGCTGCCATCAGGCACCGAGCCGACCACCAGGCCCGTGTTGCCGCCTTGGGGCACGATGGCGGTGTCTGCGTCTGCACAGGCTTTGACCACTGCCGCCACTTCGGCTGTATTGCCGGGGCGCACTACGGCCAGTGCGCGGCCGTGGCTGCGCTTGCGCCAGTCCTGCTCCCAGGCTGACAGGTCGGCGCCTGTATCGCGGGTCAGCACATTGGCCGCCCCACAAATACTGCGCAAGCGGTCAAGCAGGGTGTTCATGGGGCCGGGGTGTTGGCCAAAGCTTTGGCGGCTTTAAAGCGCAAGCGCACATGCATGGCGCAGGCAGTGAACAGCACCAGGCACAGCGCGCCTTCAGCCATGGCCAGCGCGTTGGACGGCCATCGGTCGCTCCAGCCGCGCACGCAGGCCTCGGTGAAATACAGCCAGACCAGCAAACTGACCCAGCGGTAGGTGTACATGCGGTTTTTCAGCAAACCGGCTACAGGAATGGTCAACGGCAATACTTTGAGGACCAACCAGGAGCCGCCCGGGCGCAACGGCGCCAGCCATAGCTCCCAGGCCAGGCCCAGCACGATCAGCCCCAACAGGCTGCCGACGGCCAGCAATCGGGTCAGTTGAATATGCGAGGAGGAATTGTTGGCATTTGGGTTCATTGCGGTGGCATCATACCGGGATGACAAACGATTCGGACTGGAAAACCCGCCTTCGCACTTCCTGGCGGGAGTGGTGGCAAGAGATGGCGCAAATTCCCTGGCGACAGATGGCCAGGCATTTGTACTGGCGCTTTCGCGAGGCACGCCTGGGGGTGTCGGCCAGTTCGCTGACCTTTACAACCATTTTGGCCTTGGTGCCGCTGCTGGCTGTGGGCTTGGCGCTGTTCACAGCCTTCCCGGTGTTTGGCAAGTTTCAGGATACCTTGCAACGCTGGTTGGTGGACAGTCTGGTGCCCGACAGCATTTCGCGCCAGGTCATGGGTTACTTGACGCAGTTTTCGCGCAAAGCGAACCGGATGGGGTCGGTAGGCCTGATCGCGGTGGTGGGCGCTGCTGTTGCCTTGATGGTCACCATTGAGCGCACGCTGGGTCAGATTTGGCATGTGCAGCGTCAACGGCCCCTGGCGCAGCGCATCTTGCTCTATTGGTCTGCCCTGACGTTGGGCCCGCTGTTTTTGGGGGGCAGTCTTGCCATTACGTCTTATTTGGTTAGCGCGTCACGCTCGGTGGTCGGCGATGTGCTGCCGGGGGGCGCACGTCTGTGGCTAGACATGCTCGAGTTTGTACTGCTGGTGGCCTGCATCAGTGGTTTGTATTTCTACGTGCCTTACACCCGCGTGCGTTGGCGTCATGCCATCACAGCGGGGGTGATGTGCACATTCGGCATTGAACTGGCCAAAAAAGTCTTGGCCATCTACCTGACCCAGATCCCTACTTACTCGGCCATTTACGGCGCTTTTGCTGCCGTGCCGATCTTGCTGGTCTGGATTTACGTGGCTTGGGTGATTGTGCTGCTTGGGGCGGTGGTGGCATCGAGCCTGCCCGAAATGGGGCGCCAGCACTTGCGTCAGCCTTCTGGTGCAGGCTGGGCCTTTCGTTTGGCGCTGGAGGTCTTGCACCAGCTGCGGGCGACCCAGAACACCGATCTGCGCGGTTTGGATGTGCAGACCTTGGCACGCCAGCTGCGTGTGGACTCGCGCCAGTTGGAGGTGCCGCTGCAGGTCTTGCGCAGACTCGACTGGATCGGCCAACTGCGCGATGAGGCGCGACCCCTGCAACCCCGGCTGGTGCTGTTGATGCAGCCCGAAACGACTTTACTGGCTCCTTTGGTCCAGCAGCTGCTGTTGGCCCCGACCGCAGAGGTGGAAACCTTGTGGCAGCGCAGCCAGTTGCCGCATTTGTATGTGGCCGATGCTTTGAGCTGAGTCCGTCATTGCGAACGCAGTGACGCAATCTCAAGATCGCCGCGCTACGCTCGCGATGACAGCATGGTTGACATCGCTTGCGATGACTCCAGGGTCAGCTTATGTTCTGAAAGGGGCGTTCAAAAAACCACGGAAACGCGCGCGCATGCCGCGAACGGGTTCGGATGTGAGCTGGTAATCCGGAAAGCGCCGTAAGAAACGGCCAATCGCAATGCGCCCCTCCAGTCGAGCCAGACTCAGGCCGGCGCACTGGTGGGGGCCAAAACCAAATGCCAGGTGCTTGTTGCCGGTTCGGCGCAAGTTGAGGGCTTCTGGGTTGTCGTAAACCGCTGGGTCTCGGTTGGCCGCGCCAATGCACAGCGTGATCAGGCTGCCAGCGGGCAGAGCCACACCGCCCACGGTGCAATCACACAGGGCGCGGCGGTTGCCGAGCTGGTTGGACGATTCAAAGCGCAAAAATTCGTCGACCGCCATGGCCAGCACATCCTCTTTGGCTTCTTCGTTGGCTGCCGCGTGCAGGTCGGACATCAGCTGCGCACGTTGTTCGGGCCACTCCTGCAGACAAATGAGCGCGTTGCCGATCAGGTTGGTGGTGGTCTCGTGTCCGGCGTTGAGCAAAAAGACGCAGTTTTGCAGCAACTCCACTTCAGACAAGGCCTCGCCACCATCGCCCAGGATCAGTCGGGTGAGCACATCGTGTTCCGGGTTGCCGGGGTGCTTGCGGCGCTCGGCCACCAGTTCTTTCAGGTAAGCCAGAAATTCGTTGACGCTGCGGTGGCCCAGGCTTTCCTGCTCAAGCGTGAGACGGGGCTCCAGTGCACCCAAAATCGCCAAGGACCAGCCGCGCAATGGGCCACGGTCGGCATGGGGCACATCCAGCAAGTTGCCGATGATTTCTACCGGAATGGCGCTGGCAAAGTTCTCAATCAGATCGCCACCACCCTGGGCCTCGATGTGGTCCAGCAGGCTGTCTACCAATTGAACCAGGCCTGGGGCCATGGCATCAATGGCACGTCGTGTGAGGGCGCCCATGATGATGCGGCGCACGCGGGTGTGCAGCGGTGGGTCGTTGAACACCAGCGAGCTGGTGTGGTGCTGGAACAGCGGAGAGATGCCGGGCGCTACCGCCCAGGGAGCTTGGTCGAATGGGGCGTGGTTGTACTTGGGCCCGAACTCCACCTGTTTGTCTGAGCTGAAGGTCTGCGCATCGCGGTAGACCGTCACCAAATCAGCATGGCGGGTCAGAAAGACCGAGCCGTCGGGCAGGCGCTTGAGGGGGTCTGTTTCGCGCAAGTGGGCGTACACCGGGTAGGGATTGGCCAGAAAGTCAGCGGGAAGCTGGCGCAAATCCAGCGTGCGGGCCACTTCTGCAGCCCTGGCCGCTGTCATAGGGGGCGTGATGCTGCTCATGCCTTCAAAAAATCCTTGAGGGCTTGCAGTACGCCGTCGGGCGCTTCGGTCATGAGGGAATGGCCCGCAGGCAGTTTTACCACCGTGGCGTTTTGGGCGCGGCTGATCAGGCTTTGCGCGGCTTTAGGGGGCGTCATCTGGTCCTGGCTGCCCAGCACGAACAGGGTGGGGCACTGCACTTGCGTCATGGCCGCCTCGCCGCCCGCATAACTGTCGCAGGCCTTGAAGCCGGTGAAAAACACATTCACCTTGGGGTTGCTGGCCAACACCCGCCGCATCAGGGCGCGGCTGCCGCCATACAGCCAGGTGCCGGGGCCCAGGGCCGAAGGCGGCGGGGCCAGCGTCGAATGCGAGAAGGTGTTGACCATGTCGATGGCCTTCATCGGGGAGGACACCGAGGATTCGAGCAGGGCAGGCGACACGCGCATGGGGTAGGCCGTGCCCACCATCACCAGATGGCTCACACGCTCGGGTGCTTGGGCGGCGGTTTCCAGGGCAATGAGCGAGCCAAAACTGTGGCCCACCAGCGCCGCTTGCTCTATCTCCAAGGCGTCGAGCAGGGCCACGATGGCGTCGCTGGCTTCTTCCACGCTGGCAGGCGGTTGGCCGCCGCTCTTGCAGTGGCCGGGCAGGTCGATGGCCAGCACGTTCCAGCCGTGGTGCGCCATGTAGCGGCTTTGCAAAATCCAGACACTGTGGTCGTTGAGCACGCCGTGTATGAAGACCACGGTGGGTTGGGCGGGGTTGAAGTCCTTGCCGCCGGTGTAGGCGTAAAGGCTGTGGCCGTTGAGCTGGATCTGCATGGTCAGGCTCCTGCTTTCTCGGCCGCTTTGAGGGCCTTTTTCAGGTCATCGATCAGGTCGGCGGGGTCTTCCAGACCAATCGATAGGCGGATGGTGCCCGGGCCGATGCCCGCCTGCGCCAGAGCCTCGTCGCTCATGCGGAAGTGGGTGGTGCTGGCCGGGTGGATCACCAGGCTCTTGGCGTCGCCCACATTGGCCAGGTGGCTGAAGACCTTGAGCGCCTCGATGAAGGCCTGGCCTTGTTTGCGACTGCCCGCGATGTCGAAACTGAAGACCGAACCGGCACCGCGCGGCAGCAGCTTTTGCGCCAGCGCGTGGCTGGGGTGGCTCTCCAGCAGCGGGTGGCCTACGCGGCTGACCAGCGGGTGCGCAGCCAAAAATTCCACCACCTTGGCGGTGTTGTCCATGTGACGGGCCATGCGCAGCGGTAGGGTTTCGAT